>JBILOU010000002.1:0-81439 GCA_044374295.1 Flavobacteriales bacterium
TGAAGAAAATTGCAAGCGTAATTAACTTTATCAAAATTCCAAGTCCAACAATTGGGATAAGAAGCGACGGAAAAGTGAAAGTGTATCCAGTGTATTTTTAAGTTCACTTATAACGATGAGTGAACGCCTTGAAAAGAAAATAATCAACCGTTTATTTTATGAAAACCAAAACCAAAGCTAGCGCGCCAAAGGCCGCTAAAAAAGCTGCCGCTCCTAAGAAAGCTGCTGCTAAAAAAGCTGCTGCTCCTAAGAAAGCTGCTGCTCCTAAAAAAGCTGCTGCTCCTAAGAAAGCTGCTGCTAAAAAGGCTGCTCCTAAGAAAGCCGTTGCTAAAAAAGCTGCTGCTCCTAAGAAAGCAGCTGCTAAAAAGGCTGCTCCTAAAAAAGCTGCTGCTCCTAAGAAAGCTGCTGCTAAAAAGGCTGCTCCTAAAAAAGCTGCTGCTCCTAAGAAAGCTGCTGCTAAAAAGGCTGCTCCTAAGAAAGCTGCGAAGAAGAAATAATATTCTACTTCAAACTATTAAAAAAGCCGTTTCTTGCGAGACGGCTTTTTTATTGCTCTAGATTTTGTTTTAAATTAATTCACATGCATAAGTATTGGCATGTGATCACTGTAGCCTCCCTTGTACGAATCGCCCACGTACACTCTAGCAGGCGACTTCACTCCATCCTTTGATGTGTAATATAAAAAATCATAAGACACCACTTCAAAAGAATTCGCAGAAATACATTTGTTATCGAACATTCCATAACTCACTACAAACTGATCTAAAGGACTCCACTCCCCTTTATAAAAATGAGTTCCCTTTTTCAACGCTTCAAAATCCGACATCATGTTGAACAATACCGAATGTTCATTCGACACCCCCGCTTGCAAAACATCGTGCACACTTTTGTTCGAAGGAAAATCGTTGAAGTCTCCCATGCAAATAATGTTCGCCTTTCCATTTATCGAAAGAATCTGATCGACTTCTTTTCTTAAAACACTCGCGGCTTTTATGCGATGCATTTCCGATTCAACTTGACCACCCCTTCGCGAAGGCCAGTGATTCACGAACAAATGATAATCTTCACTTCCCACTTTAACAGAAACTTTAAGAATGTCTCGTGTATTTGGGTCTGACACACTTTCTAAAACAACAGGAATAGGTCTGCTTCCAACAATTGTTACTCGCTTCGAATCATAAATCATGGCTACATCTATTCCACGTTCATCTGGACCTTCATACCAAACAACTTGATATCCCTTTCCTTTTAGAAAAGAAGTGTTGACCAAATCATTCAAGACGGTTCCGTTTTCAACTTCAATCAAACCCACAATAGCCGGAAAGTATTTTCCCTTGTTCGTAATCGCATCAACGGTATGATTCAGATGTTCGTAATACTTCGCTGTATTCCATTGCAATTTTCCTGACGGAGTAAAATCCTCATCCGCCTTATTCGGATCATCAATGGTGTCAAACAAATTCTCAACGTTGTAACTCATTAAATCAAACTTGACTTTAGCAGGAGCTTCCAAATATGTCTCGGTATCCGGCTGAGTAGTTTTACAGGAAACCATAAATGCTATGAAGAATAACACACCTATTTTTTTCATAACTCAAAAGTAGAACAGAACAATTCTACTTCCGCCTACTCTATTTTTGTTTGAATGAAATTTAACGGAAACATATTTTTCGGAAGTGTACTCATTCTCTTGGTGCTCGTCTCTTGCGGAACGAAACGAAGCGACAACAAAAATGTTTTCTGTTACAACGAAAGCAACGGTATTACTTCGCTTGATCCCGCATTTGCGCGCGATCTTGAAATCATGTGGGCCACCAATCAGCTCTTCGACGGATTGGTTGAATTGAATGATTCACTCCAGGTTGTTCCTTCCGTTGCTAAATCGTTTTCTGTTTCACAGGATCTTCTTACTTATACTTTTATTCTGAAGAATAACGTATTCTTCCACAACAACGCCTGCTTCCCTTCAGAACAAGGAAGAAAAGTGGTCGCGTCAGATGTGGTGTTTTCCTTCAATCGAATTCTAAACAACGCCGTAGCTTCTCCAGGTAAATGGATTTTCGAAAAAGTCGATGATAATGGTTTCTTCGCACCGAACGATTCTACATTCATAATTCAACTCAAAGAGCCGTTTGCTCCATTCCTTGGCCTACTCACAACGCAATACGCTAACATAGTTCCGCATGAAGCCGTTGAAATGTATGGAACCGATTTCCGCAATCATCCTGTCGGATGCGGTCCTTTTCAATTTGCGTTCTGGTATGAAAATGTTGCGCTCGTGTTTCATAAAAATCCGAATTATTATTTGAAAGATGAATTCGGAAATGCTCTCCCCTATCTAGACGCCGTGAAAATAGATTTCGTGAAAGACATGTCGGCCGAGTACCAAGGATTACTTCAAGGCAAATATGACTTCATGAGTGGCATTCACAATGCGTTCAAAGATGAACTGCTTGATCCGAATGGAAATTTATCCAGCGCATACAGTTCTCAATTGTACTTGCAAAAAACACCATTCATTAAAACGGACTATCTCGGATTCGTTCTAGATCCTGCCCTTCAAGCGAACAAAGCATTGCTAGACCCACGCGTAAGAATGGCCCTTCACCTTTCCATAAATAAAAAAGATATGGTGAAGCACTTGCGCAACAACACTGTTATTCCAGCAGACTTTGGATTCTGTTCTCCAGCAGCAGCGAAAAACCTGAACACCCAACAACTCATTTCCTTTAACAAAAAACAAGCACTTGATTTGTTGGAGGAAGCCGGATTTCCCAATGGAAAAAATCTTCCGAAAATTGTGTTAAGTACGACCAGTGATTACGCAGACCTTATGGAGTACATTCAACATGAATGGCAGCAAATAGGTATTCCTTGCGAGATACAACAATTGCAAGGAGCAGCATTTCGTGATCAAGCTTCGAAATGCCAGCTTTCTGTTTTCCGAAAAAGCTGGTTAGCCGATTACGCGCATCCGGAAAACTTCTATTCTGTTTTCACCACTCCGCGCTTTGCGCCTAACGGTCCGAATTATACGCACTTCAGCAACGAGGCCTACGACAACATCTATTCGAAGATGGGCAAAACCAATTCAGCCGACAGCACACTTGTGTATAGCAAACAGCTCGAAAAGATTATTCACTCCGAAACTCCAATCATTCCATTGTATTACGACCAAGTCATGCACTTCATTCGTTCAAACATTAAAAATTTCCCAACGAATCCGGTAAATATGCTCGATTTGCGCAAAGTAAAAAAGGAATAAAAGATTCGTTAACTTCGCCACACCAAAAACCGCCGTGCTTAAAATAGATACCCACACCCACATTATGCCCGACCACTTGCCCAACTGGAGTAAGGAGTTCGGATATGGAAAATTCATTCACCTCGATCACCACAGAGCTGGCTTTGCGCGTATGATGCAAGGCGATCAGTTCTTCCGCGAGATTGAATCGAATTGTTGGGATCCCGTTTTACGCATCGATGAATACGCGAAATACAACACGCAAGTTCAAGTGGTTTGCACCATTCCTGTTTTGTTTTCCTATTGGGCAAAACCAGAGCACACACTAAAAGTTTCCGAATTCTTAAACGATCACATTGCAATGATTGTTGAAGAACATCCGAAAAACTATGTGGGTTTAGCAACACTTCCCATGAACGACATTCCAATGGCAATTGCTGAATTGGAACGCGCTAAGAAAATTGGATTTCGTGGAATACAAATCGGATCGAATATCAATGGCGTTAATCTTAGCGACGAAAAATTTCTTCCGCTGTGGAAGGCTTGTGAAGACTTAAGCATGTGCGTTATGGTTCATCCGTGGGAAATGATGGGCGAAAACGATATGAAGAAATATTGGCTTCCTTGGTTGGTGGGTATGCCCGCTGAAACCACGCGCGCCATTTGCTCACTCATCTTTTCTGGTGTCATTGAAAAATTCCCGAAGCTTCGTTTTCTATTCGCCCATGCTGGCGGTTCTTTCATTCCAACACTGGGAAGAATTGAACACGGATTTAATTGTAGACCAGACCTTGTGGCCCTAGACAACAACGTTGCGCCTAGTCAATACTTGAACAAATTTTGGATCGACAGCGCTACACATGATGCAGATTTACTTCGTTACATCATGACGAAACAGTCAACGAAAAAAATCGCATTAGGAACAGACTATCCTTTTCCGTTAGGCGATTTACACATTGGTCAATTCATTGAAGAAATGCAGTTGGAACAAACTGACTTAGAAAACATCATGCACGGCTCAGCCCTTGAATGGCTTGACCTTCCGAAAAACATGTTCTAATTAAACGTCTTTTTATAGACCGTTTCATTTCCACATTTATCTTTCACCTTCAGTGAAAATTCATGCGGTTGCTCATCAACCAAACTCAACGGCAATTCTACCATGACCGAATTGTTCTTCGCGTCGTATTCGTAGTAAATCCATTTGCTATCTAACTCCGGACGAATGCTTTCAATTCCACTTAACGCATCGCTCACTCGGAACTTCACACTTCCAACTAAATCCGATTCAGGAAAAATCTGTTCAACAAATTCAACAACAGGACTGTCCCAATCCGAAGCATAGGTGAATGTTCCCAACGAAGAAGCATTCGCCACAATGGCATTTCCTTCCACATTTCCACCAATAGATTTTCTTTTGGAAGCATTTCCGTGAAGCACAACAACTTTCTTTCGTTGTTCAGGTGTCATTGAATTCAAATGGAACTGAATTTTCACTGGAGAAAAAAGTGCAATTCCTTCATGACCTATTTCCACAACAGGAGGCACGAGCGAATCGAACACGGGTTGAAACAGCAGTACACTCGCATCATCGAAGAGCGATTCTTTCTGGAAGACGATCTTACCTGATCTCGTTTGAATCGATTTCTCCTGTCCCGCAATTAGTTTTATTGCATTCGCATGTGAAGGCGCAACAGGCTGAACAGCTTGAACAAAGCCAACAGCAGTAGCCACATTTCCTTTCCAATCTTCTGTTTCAAATCGAATGCTGTGAATGAGCGAGTCGGTAATTTCAACCGGAACATAAAACATACTGACCACTTCTTTTAGAGGCGTTTGTTTGGGTTTTGAGCAACGATACCATTGACCCGATTTCGACTTGTAAATTCCCAACGGCACAAATCCGTTTATCCCTTTCGTTGTGTTGAAATTCACCGCCCGAATATCCATTCGGTAAAACAAATTCCCATCAACAAAAACACGCAAGGCTTTCACCCCACATTCGCCACTTCCACTTAAATAGCGGTCTACAATGGATACCGCCAACTCTAATTTTCCAGGTTGAATCGCAAGAGGCAAAGTGTCTGAAGCTCCTCTTCCTGAAACGAAATGTCCGATTGTAGGCAATTCATTCGGACTAATCTCGCTCGCCTCGAAACCACTCCATGCGCTGAACGATTCAAAAATTGGAGCGAGTGTATCGCGCACGGGTAAACCAAAACGCATGGGGTCGAGGCATTGCTCTGTCCGGCTGTCGCGCACTTCAAAGTGCAAATGCGGACCACCACTTCCACCCGAATTACCGCTCCAAGCAATGTGTTGACCTCGCTTCAAATTAATCTGTCCCTCTTTCAAATACCAATCGACTTCGTATGATTCCTTTGATTTATGTTGAAGTCGAAGCAAGGAATCGATTTCGTGATTGAACTTTTGAAGGTGCGCGTAGACGGTAACATAACCTTCAGGGTGGGTCACATAAATAGCCTTACCGTAACCGAAAGGTGAAATTTTTATTCTGGAAACGTATCCGTCGGCTGTGCAATAGATCGACAAACCTTCGCGCTGTTCGGTGCGCAAATCCATTCCCGAATGGAAATGATTCGAGCGAATTTCAGCGAAGGAACCTGCGAGCTCCAAGGGTATATCTAAAGGCGAACTGCATGTCCATTTTTGTCCTTGTGCAAAAGTCGCAGAAAGCAAAAAAAGGAGAGTCAAAAATCGACTCGAATACAAATTGCTGAAAACCATACTGCAAAGTGCACAGAAAAAGCCAACGATGCGATTCGCAGGTGGTATTTTATTCACAGGCCTTGAGGAAAAAAAGCGAACGTCCTTGTGCTGATTTTGACTAACTTTGTAATGCTTCAACAAAAGCTATACGCATTTATGGAATCGGCTCAACACTTTGAAACACTTACGGCAAAAATTCACGAATTGGGTGAAGCCAAGCGCAATGCTGTAAACGCATTGGCTAAGGTGAACGAAGAATTGGCTTCGGTATACAAAATCAACAAAGGACTTCAAGATCAGATTGAAGACTTAAATGTTAAAATAGAAGAGTTAGAAGCAAACCAATCGTTGAGGAATGAAACACAGATAGATCATGTTCATTCAACTAAGCAGAGAATCAACGCTTTGGTAAAAGAGATAGATGAATGTCTTTTACTATTAAACAAATAGTGGAACAATGAGCGAAGTAACCTTACAAATATCCATTGCTGGTAAAAATTACCCCCTTTCGGTGAAGGCTTCAGAAGAAGCTGCGATCCGCAAGTCAGAGGCGCAATTGGAAGAGGCCGTTTCCATGTTTCAGAAAAACTATTCGGTAAAAGACAGAGGAGATTTACTAGCCATGGCGGCTTTACAAATCATAACTAAACTAAACAACACCCCAGCTCAGGTTATAGAAAAAACCGTTGAGGTTGTGGTGGAAAAGGAAGTCATTGTTGAGAAAGAAGTTGTGATTGAAAAAGAAGCTGCCGCACCCGATTATACCGAGCAATTCTCAGCATTAGAGAATCTCGTTGACGGTTATTTGGCGAACTAGTCCATTCTACTCCCTCTCTGCTTTAGGAAACGGACCCGAACGTCCGCATGTGGAACACTAATACTTTATGTCCAATGGAAGGCAGTGTATTGATTATTGTTTGCTCAATTACCGGAGTAATCAGTGGTGCTCTTCTTACCTATTTCGTTTTAAACGGTGCGTTAAAGTCTAAGAAAGACGGCATTATTGAAGAAGCGAAGAAAGAAGGAGAAACCCTTAAAGAGAAAAAAATTCTTCAAGCCAAAGAGAAATTTTTGGAATTGAAGTCGCAGCACGACCGTGAGGTTGGCGAAAAAAACAACAAGGTGAAACAAGCGGAAGACCGCATTAAAAATCGCGAACGCGAAATTTCACAGCAACAAGAACAACTGAAGCGCAAAGAAAAAGAGGCCGATGCTCAAAAAGAAAATGCGACTAAGTTGATTGAATTAAATGAGAAGAAGTCTGCTGATTTAGAGAAATCACAACAGAAAATCATTGCTCAACTGGAAGATCTTTCTAAACTTTCTGCTGATGCTGCAAAGGCTCAGTTAATGGAAATGTTGAAGGAAGACGCGCGCAATGCTTGCGCTTCACAAATTCAAGGTATCGTTGACGAAGCGAAATTGAAAGCGAATCAAGAAGCGAAGAAGATCGTTATTCAGACGATTCAACGCACTGCTGTAGAGCATGCCGTTGAAAATAGCGTTTCAGTTTTCAATATTGAAAACGATGAAATCAAAGGTCGCATCATTGGTCGCGAAGGACGTAACATCCGCGCGCTTGAAGCGGCTACCGGAGTTGAAATTATTGTAGACGACACCCCTGAAGCTATTGTCCTTTCTTGTTTCGATCCGGTTCGCAGAGAGATTGCTCGTCTATCGTTGCACCAATTGGTGACAGACGGACGTATTCACCCCGCGCGTATTGAAGAAGTTGTAGCGAAAGTTCGCAAGAACATTGAAGAAGAGATTGTTGAAGTTGGAAAGCGTACCTGCATTGAAATGGGCATTCACGGCCTTCACAGCGAATTGGTTCGCATGGTGGGACGTATGAAGTACCGTTCATCTTACGGACAAAACTTATTGCAACACAGCCGCGAGGTAGCCAACCTTTGTGCTACCATGGCAAGTGAATTGGGATTGAATCCGAAAGCTGCTCGCAGAGCAGGATTGCTTCACGATATTGGAAAAGTTCCAGACGATGAAAGCGAATTACCACACGCAGTGTTGGGTATGAAGTTGGCAGAGAAGTACGGTGAAAAACCAGACGTGTGCAACGCTATTGGCGCTCACCACGACGAGGTTGAAATGAAAACCTTACTTGCGCCAATCATTCAAGTTTGCGATGCTATCTCAGGCGCTCGTCCTGGCGCACGTCGCGAAGTTGTTGAAGCCTACATTCAGCGTTTGCGCGATTTAGAGAACTTGGCGTTGGAATACCCAGGCGTATCTAAATCGTTTGCTATTCAAGCGGGTCGTGAGCTGCGTGTAATGGTTGAAGCTGATCGCGTAACAGATGATCAGGCCGATGCATTGGCGATCTCATTGGCTTCTCGCATTGAAACTGAAATGACTTATCCTGGCCAAGTGCGTGTAACGGTTATCCGTGAAAAGCGTGCTGTAGGTATTGCGAGATAATCGTAAATATTAGACGAACAAAAACGCCCGCGAATGCGGGCGTTTTTCATTTCAACATAAATCAAATTAACTTAGGGCCTGAGCCAAGTCTGCAATAATATCCTCAGAGTTTTCAATTCCAACACTCAAACGAATCATTCCTTCTGTTATACCCATTCCAATTTTATCTTCATCTGGAACATCTGCATGTGTCATAGAAAACGGATGCTGCGCCAAGCTTTCGTTACTTCCTAAACTAACCGCCAACTTAATTAGCTTACAACTGTCTAGGACATGAAAAGCCTCTTCTTCACCACCGCGAACCGTGAAACCAATCATTGCACCTGGAGCCTTACATTGCTCTTTGTAAATAGCAATTTGCTGAGGTGAATTTGTTGGCAGTCCAGGGAAAAACACTTGTTCCACTTTCGGATGATTCAACAAAAACTCCACTACGTCAACGGCATTCTTCGTTTGCTGATCCATACGAATCTTCAAGGTCTCAATGCTTCGAGTAAGCAACCAAGCCGTGTAAGGCGCAATCATGTTTCCTAAAAACGTACGCAAGGTTTTAATAGCTGTAATGTGCTCTTGTTTTCCAACCGTAACACCAGCAATCAAGTCACTGTGTCCGCTCAAATACTTCGTTGCGCTGTAACACACAACATCTGCACCCCACTCCATTGGCTTCTGCCAGATTGGGCCCATGTAGGTATTGTCTACCGCGTATAAAACTTTGTTCCCTGAGGTGGATTCAATCTTATTTCTAAATTCTTGAATGGCCTTTAAATCGAACAAATGGTTTGTCGGGTTTGCAGGTGTCTCTGTGAAAACCATTTTCACACGACCTAATTTATTTTCTGCAAGAAGACGATCATACAACTCATCTAATGAATCATTCGGTCCAAAAGACTCCCATTGAATTCCAAAATCAATCAATACCTGATGAATGAAATGGTGAGTCCCTCCGTAGGTTGGATGACTACAAACTAAAATATCGCCTGGACGCAAATACGCCAACATGGTTGTTGCAATGGCGCTCATGCCACTTTCGAATGTTGCTGCCTCATCAGCGCCTTCCCACAATGCCAAACGTTCTTCTAAAATTTGAAGATTCGGATTGTTCAATCTGCTGTAGATAAGACCTAGCTGCTCGCCTTCATTCATAGTGTCCTTGCCATAAGCCAAGGCGAAAAAGCGCTTGCCTTCTGCGGCTGTATTGAATACGAATGTTGAAGTTTGAAAGATAGGTGTTTTAACTGATCCTTCGCTCCATTTCGGATTGTAGCCGTGGCTCATCATCCATGACTCGGGGTGTTTCTTTTCCATTTGACGAAAATACGAAATGTATGCGCTATCTTTGAGCCTCGAAATGCGATTCGTACACCCCGAAATACTTTGGGCCCTTACTGCACTAGCCGTTCCGGTTCTTATTCACCTCTTTAATTTTCGTAGGTATAAGAAAATTGCCTTTTCAAATGTTTCCTTCCTAAAAGAAGTGAAATCGGAAACAACCAAATCTTCTAAAATTCGTCACCTGCTCATTCTGCTCTGCAGATTGCTCGCCTTTGCTTCAATAATATTCGCCTTTGCTCAACCGTTCTTTCCGACAGCCTTGAGCGAAAAAATGAATGGTGCACGCGCGGTGAGTGTATACGTAGACAACAGTCTTAGTATGCAAGGACAATTAGACGGTGTTTCGTTTTTAGAATCCTCCAAACAAAAAGCAAGTGCTATTGTAAGTTCCTTCTCGAACAACGATCGCTTTCAGATTATCTCAAATAATTTCAAAGGAACTGACCAACGCCTTTTATCGAAAGACGAAGCTTTACAAACCATTCAAAGCATTTCATTCAGCCCTGAGACCAAACAACTCAGCGCTGTATTCGAGCGCCAGCGTGACCTACTTGGCAAATCTGCCGCTGATATTCGCCTTTATTATTGGATTTCAGACTTTCAACAAAGCACAAGCAACGTTCATGAAATTACAAATGCACAAAATGAATTTGTAACAGCCATTCCTGCCGCATTCGAGACTCAGAAAAACATTAGCATCGACTCGATCTATTTCTCAACGCCACAGCGTATTCTGAATAATTCAGACACGCTTTTAGTTGTGATCCAAAACCACAGTGCTGAAGAAGTAAGCAACATACCATTAAGTGTAGAACTCGACGGAATTCAAAAAGCTGTAAGCAGCGTTACACTTGCAGCGCATGGAATAACGACCATTCCAGTAGCCTTTAGCACCACACAAACCGGATTCCATTATGGAAGTGTGCGCATAAACGACTTCCCGATTGTGTTCGATGATGTTCACTATTTCGCCTATGCCATTTCCGACAAAATAAACGTTCTGAATATTGTTGGAAGTGAACAACAGAACATCGCTCAACTTTTTGCTGAAGACCCACAATACAATTTCAATTCTGTTAACGCTTCATCCATAACAAGTGAGGCTATTCAATCTTCGAATTTCGTCATTCTGCAAGGTGTTCAATCGCTATCACCACAATTGATTGGGGATCTTTCCTCCTATCTTCAACAAGGCGGTAGTGTGTTTGTAATTCCTCACTCCGTGTCAGATTTGTTGACTTACAATAATTTCTTAGGAAGATGCAATGGCGTGCAGCTCGGACAAAAATCTAACACCGCACTTTCGGCAACCGCAGTGGATTTAAGCAATCCATTTTACAGTCCCGCTTTCGAAAAATTGCAGAACAATGCTTCATTCCCTTCCGCAACTTCGCATTTCCCACTGAACAATAGCAATCTCCAATCAGTTCCGCTCATTTCATTTCAAGACAACACGCCGTTATTGGCGCTAACTCAGGTTGGAAAGGGTAGACTTTTCACATGTTCGGTTTCAACTTTAAAAACAGAGAGCACATTTCTTGCACACGCCTTGTTCCCTGTTAGTTTGCTTCGTGCAGCAGAGACAAGCGCCGATGCTCAACAATTGTACTACCAGTTAGGAAAAGAATCGTTCTTGACATTAAGCCACACGCCAGCAACGGCAGAAGGACTGTTTGAAATTAGCAGCACGAATAATTCCAAAACATTCATTGCACAATCGAGAAGCGTTGGCGGTTCAACAGAAGTATTTCTTCCGACTGAAATGAATGAATCAGGCTTCTTTGTTGTGAAAGAAAACGGTTCGAACCTCATGCCTGTTGCGATGAACTTCAACAACAGTGAAAGCACCACCGAGATTCTTACTTCAGAAGAACTTACCAAACTTTCACAACAAGTTGGATTAACTGAATTCTCATTCAAAGAAGCGAATGCAGAAATGCTTCAATCTTTAGCAACAGAATTGGGTGGTGGAATTTCTTTGTGGAAATACCTCATTTACGCTGCGCTATTGTTCCTTGCACTAGAAATTATTTTGATTAAAATTTGGAAGTCGAAAATATGAAAACACTTATTCAAAACGCCAAACTCTTCGCACCACTTTCGAAGCACCATTTGAAAATAATGGATGTTGAAATTACCAACGGTGTTATTTCGGCCATAGGAAAAAATCTTCCTGTTGGAAAATCAAAAGTTATTGCAGGAAAAGACCACCTGCTTTCAATCGCTTTCACTGATCTTCGCGCAAATTTCGGTGAGCCCGGATTTGAGCAAAACGAATCGTTACGCTCGGGAATAGCTGCAGCGAAAAAGGGCGGATACGCTCGCGTGTGCCTCATGCCTTCTCTCATGCCCGTGACAGACAACCAAGGAGCCGTTCAATTCTTAACAAAACAAAATACAGACACTTTTCAAATTCTACCGTTAGGTTCTCTTTCAAAAGAAATGAAAGGGAAGCAGCTAACTGAATTTGCTGAACTTCAGAACGCAGGAGCGATTGGATTTACAGAAGATGAGCACGCTGTATCCACAGAACTCATGATGCGTGCATTGGAATATTCGAAGCAAACAAACACGCGCATTTTCGTCGCGCCGAACGATTATTCGGTTCACCCAAAGGCACAAATGCACGAAGGAAAAACCAGCGTAAAAATGGGATTGAAAGGAGCGAGCGAATTAAGCGAAACTCTTCGTATTCAAAGAGACCTGGCTTTATTGAAATACACCGGAGGAAGTCTTCACTTCTATAGCATCTCAACAGCAAAAGGATTAGAGATGATTCGCAAAGCTAAGAAAGAGGAACTGCAAGTGACTTGCTCCATTGCAGCGCATCAACTTTCCTTCACACACGAAGACATGATTGATTTCGACAGCAACAAGAAAGTATGGCCACCGTACAGAAGCAGTGCAGATAGAAAAGCGCTAATAAACGGATTGTTAGACGGAACGATCGATGCTGTTGAAAGTCAACATACACCCCTTGCAATCGAAAGCAAAGAATTGGAATTCGAGTATGCACACTTTGGAATAAGCGGTATAGAAATAGCTTTCCAAACCATCTTCAGTGAAGTGGACAAAGAAATTCCGATTGAAACATTGCTAGAGAAATTCACGATAGGTGCTGAGTTCTCTGCCAACATACCTCCTATTCAAATGGAAGTTGGGGAACCCGCTCGCTTGATACTCATTTCAACCAAAAGAAAAACTTCGGTATCGAGCACACCATGGACTTCTCGAGGCAAGAACACACCATTCTTCAACTCTGAATTAAACGGTGCAGTTACTTCGCTAATCGATTAGGCCTGTCCTTGAGGACCTCCGAAAGTCATTGGAAATTGTACGTCCGTTGACCCTTCCTTGATAACTCCATTCTGCACTTCGAATTTAGAAATGTTCTCTTGTAACGCTTTCATTAATCGCTTTGCATGCTGCGGAGTCATGATAATTCTCGACTGAACTTTTGCTTTTGGAACATTCGGCATTACGCGAATGAAATCGAGAACGAATTCAGAGGTGCTGTGGGTGATTACTGCAAGATTCGAATAGGTCCCTTCCGCAATGTTTTCTGTTAACTCAATGCTTATTGGCTGAGGAGCTTCGTTGTTATTTTCCATATTAAATAATGTTTTTCAATTCGTCTAACGTATCAATGGTAAAGGTAGGAACATAGTTGTGACGTACAGATTTCCCGTCGTGCAATTCCGCCAAGCGTTTTTCCGTGGCCGTAAAAAACACCTGATCTATTCCAGCATTTCTTGCGCCCAAAATATCTGCATCCCAGTCATCGCCAATCATAAGTGCCTCTTCAGCTGTGCAATTCGCACGTTGAAGCGCTAAATCAAAAATAGCCTGATGCGGCTTGCGCACCCCCGCCTCTTCGCTGTATACAACAGTCGAAAAGTAATGTTCTATTTCTGCAGCTGCCATTTTAAATCCTTGCACTTCAATGAAACCGTTGGTTAAAATAACATGCGTGTACTTATCCTTAGACAATTCTAAAATTTCACGGGCTCCTTCAATGAGATGTGGAAGTCTCGGGCAAATAGCCAAAAATTCAGTCGCGAATAATTCTACAAAATCTAAATCATACTTCGCAGTTACTTCATTGAACAAATCAATGAAGCGCTTATTTCTCAGCTCTTCCTTAGCAATTTTCCCTTCACGATAAAGCGCCCAAACACGTTCGTTGTGCTTTGGGTAACATCTTAATAATTCATCTTGTGACGTATTTTGAAAATTGCTCGATTCGAATCGCTGAAAGAGTTGCTTCAACGCAATGGTCGTATTTCCATTTAAATCCCACAGGGTGCCATCTAAATCCCAAAGGATTACTTTATACTTTTTCATTTAAAACCATTTGATGTAATAGGCCGCCGAAGAAAGAATGAACGACCAAATCATGAATCCACATATTAACCAAAGTGGCGTGAATCTGTTGTGCTTAAAAAATTTAGCGGCTAGAAGTGAAGTTATCGGAACCGAGATGATTGCCGAAATCGCTATGAAACCAATGAGTCCGAATTTGTTCTTGATGTAAACAATCCTCCTTCTGCCCTTTGTAAATATTGGCTTCGGCTTTTTCGACTTCAAGTGACTCGTCCATTTAAACAAGTAAGTTCCTCCGTAGTAAAACATAAGCACGCCTACTGCAGCTCCTGTTCCTGTGGTCAATACCACCTCTCCAAATTGAATGCTTTCTTTACCCGTTGCATAAATGGTAAAAGGCGTAATGACAAATTTCACTACAGCTAAAAAACCATACAATATGAACTGGTAAAACTCCATTTAGTGTTTCATTAATTTTTCGGCTGCATCTAAAAGTCTATTGCTATATCCCATTTCATTGTCGTACCAGCCAACAACTTTAATCATGTAACCAATAACGGAAGTTAATTCAGCGTCTACAATACAACTGTGTTTATTTCCAACAATATCTCTTGAAACTAAGGGCTCGTGTGAAACTTTAAGAATACTTTGACGCGTATTCGCCCATGCCTCAAACAAGTCGTTCACTTCTTTTGCAGTTGTTTTACTTCGAACCATAAATGTTAAATCGGAAAGAGATCCGTTCGGAACCGGAACCCGAATTCCGCATCCTCCCAATCTTTCACTTAAATGCGGAAACACTTTCGTCAAGGCCCGTGCTGCCCCTGTTGTCGTAGGCACTATCGAAGCAACTGCTGCTCTAGCCCTGCGTAAATCCTTGTGTGGTGCATCGTGCAGCTTTTGGTCTCCGGTATAGGAATGGACCGTAGAAATATAACAGCTCTCTACTCCGAATGCTTCATCAATAATCTGAATCATTGGCGCTGCATTGTTCGTTGTACATGAAGCGCATGAAATAATTTTCTGATCTAAGTCTATGTTATGATCATTCACGCCTACAATCCACATGGGCATTAAATCTTCGGATGGTGCAGATAACAGTACTCGTTTCGCGCCATTGCTTATGTGCTTTTCACACTGCGCTTCCGTCTTCATTGTCCCTGTGCATTCGAACACCAAATCAACACTCAACTCATTCCAAGGATAATCAGAAAGATTTTGCAAAAAAACAATTTCCTTTCCACCAATGCGCGCAGTATTAGCGTCTATAACTTCTATTGGCATCTCAAAAATTCCCTGAGTCGAATCGTATTTCAGCAGATGCAACAAGGTTTGCATGTCTGCGAGATCATGAATAGCCACAACATCAATTTCATTGTGACGCAGAACTTCTTTGAGTAAGGTCCTACCTATCCGACCAAATCCGTTTATTGCAGTTCTATACTTGCTCATTTCCTTATCTCTGTTGCTTCTGACGAAAGTAAGTCATTATAGAGGAATTCCACATAAAAAAAAGAGGCCCAAAAGGGCCTCTTTTCAAATATTTAAGTAAGCTTACTGCTTAATGAATTTCGCTGTTCCACTCGCATTGCCCGCGAATGTTTTTACAACGTATGTTCCATTTGACAATGACTCAACACCAAGGTCTATTCTGTGAGAACCTGGAGTCAATTGTCCAACATTTAGATTTTTCACCAACTGTCCGTTCACGTTATAAACCTGAACATACGCTTGGCTTACTGTAGAAGTAACATTCAAGTTAACGAATGCTGTGTTGGTTGTTGGATTTGGATATACCGACAAGCTAACATCGTTTCCGTCTTGACCAGCAGAATTGTTTTCAGCTACGTTAACAGAGAAGAAATCATCGCTGCGGAAGATTCCACGTCCGTGAGTACCCGCGTAAATAACACCGTAGTTCTCAGGGTTCATGTATGGACGTTGACCAACTTGCTGTTGACGAAGATCGAATACAGGAACATAAGCCAATGAACCTACACTTGCACCAGCAGATGGTTCTGCAGGAACTGAAGTAGAAACTCCAGAACTGTGTGTCCAAGTTGTTCCTCCATCGTTAGTTGCCCAAACACCATACTCCGTTCCAACTACGATTGTGTTTCCTGAAGGATCACTAACATCAATTATTGAGGAGAAAATTGGCATCTTATTAAGAGGAGATGTATTCAACCAAATATTCGTAAATGTTGGTGTAGTTGCTGTTGCATTAAAGGTTTCTCTAACCTTTCCACTTGCAACGCTGCCGTATCCACCAACTGTGAACACAAGGTGATCTGGGTTATTCGGGTCACAAGCTATACTTGTAATTGTACCTCCCGCATTAGTTATTAAAGTTGTAGTAGTCAAATTCGAAATATCATCTACACTCCAAACTTGATTGAATCCAGATACACGATACAATGAACCACTCCAACTGCTATAGTATAGCGTGTTTCCATCTTTCGAGAATTCATAAGCTTTCACACCTGATCCAGGAGCATTGCCTATTTTCCACCAATCAGGAGTTGTATTGAAGTTTAATGCTTGACGCGTCATCCACAATCCTTCTGTACCGAAGAAACCAGTTACGAAAATAGAAGTAAACTTGTCTTGCACTTGCCATTTCTCACGAACATTCTCTAATTGGTCAGCCTCGTAGTAGTACCATGTTGTAGTTGTGCATTGAATGTCTAAAACAGGAACAGTTGTAAAAGTTGTATCTACTCCAACAACCACCAATGAACTGTCGCTCACGACAATTTCTGCACCTGTAATTGGATTGATAATCGTATCAGACCAATAGATCGTAACCGTCTGTTCAATAATCTGATCAATCACTTCATTGTAACCAATAATAGTTGTATCACAAATAGTAGAGTCAATTGTTGATGTCAACGCTTGCGGCTCTAACCAAGAATAGTTCGGATCTACAGTAAGCGGAGTAGTTGAGTAAACAGCTGGACGATTCAAAACCTCCCAGAAGTTAAGCGTATCTCCTACAGGGAATCTGTAAGGGAAAGGCAAAGTCATGTTTTGTGTATACAAAGTTGTATCTAACCAAGTTGTATCTGTTCCGTTTACAGAAGAGAATAAGTCGAAATTACGGTTGTTCACTAACCATACAAATTGCTGAGAATTTTCGTCGTTGGTGTTTTCAAACAAACGAAGCGTTGTGTAAAAAGATCCAGCCTCTCCGTCGTCGCCAATAGCTGCAATAACTTCATCGTCGTAAAATCCTCCACCAGAACCTTGTGCGTTGAAACGACTAATTGCTCCGTAGTATACAGACGAGAAAGCAACGTTTACGCCAGGAACTGTAACATTTGAAATTTCACAATCGAAACCGTCACCACCGCCAACGGATACACCTTGCTGCCAAGTAATGGTATTGAAATTAGAATTACCCAATCCAGGAATCAAAATTGTTCCGTTGTCTTGAGCACCACCCATTGCAGGATAACCACCACCGTGAGCAATTCCATAAAATTGAGTTACGTTGTAACCTCTGTTCATTGTAATGAAAGAATTACCTCCGTCGATTGATTTAGCAACACCACCATCAGTTCCAATATACCAATCACCGTTTGGAGCTATTTCAAAAGTTTGAACGTCACTGTGCACATAGTACTGAGAACTACCAAAATCGAAGTTGGCAGCGATTTGCTCAGGTTGAGTGTTTGCACCTGCCTTCCAAAGTGTAACACCACCAACCCAACATACTCCAGGATCACCCGGTTTAACAGCCAAGGCTAAATCATAGTAGGCCTGACCATTGTCTCCGAAAACAGAGTAAACATTATCAATTCCAGTAGGCCATTTAACTGACCAAGAATCACCTTTATCAGCCGTGTAATAAACTCCACCCATAACTCCACCCTGAGCATACAAGACATACGCAACATTGGAATCATCGCGAGAAATTGAAATGCGTGTACGTTGTTTGTTGCTCATTCCTGAAGAAGTACCAACTTGTGAAAAGCTAGCACCGCCATCTAATGAACGGTAAATACGTCCGTTAGAAACCCCAACATAACAAACAGTTCCGTCAGTAGACCATTCAACGTCATGTCCGCCAGTATTCGGAATACCAGAAACACTCATATTCGGAGCAGTCATCCCAGGTTCCCAATATCCAACTCCATCAGCACCTGCAATCCAGATTCTTCCTGGGATGTTCGCATCTGCGTTTACATCATTTATGTAAGACCAGTTATCGCCACTTGCAAATTCTGTTGGATCAGTACCCGGCACTAATTCCCAAGAAGCCCCTTGGTCAGTAGAGCGGTACATACCGCAACCAATAGATCCACTGGAACCGCTTCCGTCGAAACCTGATTCAAACTGAGATCCAGTTCCGATGTATATTGCTCCATCCCCAGTGGCGTCAATTGAACTAATCGACATAACCTTTCCGAAAGCATCTAAAGACTCAACTCGAGACCAGTTATTACCTCCGTTGGTTGATTTGTAAAGTCCACCGGTCACAGAACCCGCGAAAATCACATCGTTCGTGTAGGCAAGAATAGCACGAGTACGGCCCCCGATATTGTCAGGACCCATTTCCCACCAACTCATGTTTAACTCACGATTTCCCTGCATACGATCTACGTCGTTTACCGCCGCAGTCATTTCCACAACATCACTCACCTCGAAATTTCCTGTCGCAAGGTTACCACGAAGCTTCCTTAAAATGTCCACTGACTCGTTGTACCCTTCAGCCTGAACGTTACGTGGTGCATAGGATGCACGCTCGTTGTTGGTTTCCACCAACATAAACGTCGCTGCTGCTGCAACGATAAATCCAGAGGATAAAAGTAGTTTTTTAACTTTCATAAATACTAGGTTAAACTTATAATTGAATTCGGCGCAATATAATTGAGAATTGTCTTATCAAAAAACGATTGACTGCTTTTTATTTGCTTTTTTTTCCTTTCAAACAAAAAAAACTTAAAACAAGTGCTTTTCAGCGTGATAAGAGGAACGAACTAGCGGGCCGCTTTCTACGAAACGGAAACCCATCTTCAAGCCCAATTCCTCATACTCCTTGAACTGCTCTGGCGTAACAAAATCCTGAACTGGCAAGTGCTTTCGTGTAGGTTGAAGATATTGTCCAAGTGTTAGAATATCTACTTGAACCGAACGTAAATCTTCCATTGTCTCAATAACTTCATCTCTCGTCTCACCAAGACCAAGCATTACCCCACTTTTGGTTCGCATGCCTCCCTTCTTCAGACGAAACAAGACTTCAAGTGAACGATCATATTTCGCTTGAATGCGCACTTGCTTTGTTAACCTTCTTACTGTTTCTAAGTTGTGAGATACAATGTCTGGCGCAACATCTATAATTCGTTGAAGGTTTTCCCAATTTCCGGCAAAATCAGGAATCAAAGTTTCCATGGTCGTTCCGGGAGATTTAGCACGAACCAATTCCACGGTCTTTACCCATATCTCGGAACCTCCATCGGCAAGATCATCCCGGTCAACAGATGTAATTACGGCGTGCTTCACCCCCATTAACTTAACTGAGTTTGCAACACGCGCTGGCTCAAACGGATCTGCTTCCAAGGGCTTTCCGGTTGCAACAGCACAAAAACCACAAGAGCGCGTACAGATATTCCCCAAAATCATAAATGTTGCGGTACCCTCACCCCAACATTCACCCATATTCGGACAGTTACCACTTTCGCAAATCGTGTGAAGCTTGTGCTCATCAACCAATGAGCGAACCTTTCTGTAATTTTCCCCCGTTGGTAGTTTTACCTTCAGCCATTTCGGCTTTGCAATTCTTTGTTGTTCTTGTTCCATCTTCTAATTTCCTTGCGCTACTTGTTGTATTTTCTACCGATGTAAAAATGGACATATCCGGATACGAATAACCAATGGTTCTTCGCTCCGTCGGGCAATGTTGCCAAAATCTGATTTGACATGATCTCAATTCTTTTGGGATACACTTCACCAGACATTCCTATCTCGAAACCCTTAATTCCATCTCTATAATTACTGTACTCAAAAGACATACTCGTTTTGGCTGAAAACCCAGGGATAAAAGTCATTTCACCCAATCCGTTGAAATTGCTCGCCCTTCCGTAAATATTATCCACGAAATGTTTATTTGGATCAAATTTCTCGGTAGACAAACTGTATCCGTTCAAGTTCGGATCGATGATTAAAACTTCAAGATAAATTGGACGCAATATGGCTAAGGACGGCCCCATTCCCCAGGTGTAAGAAACCTGAACACCAGACTTTCGCAACTTTTCAGCAATAACTTTTTTGTAGCCATAATTCAACTTGAAGTTGTACATGGCATTTTGCTTACCAAAAACAAATGGGCGTGCGCTTGGATCTTGAAAATAAGACTTGATTTCTTTTTCGTGCTTCACAAAATTGAAATCATAAGAAACTTGCCTAACCTTGAACGCTCCTTTGTTTTTTCCTTTAATGTAAGAACCTCCCCAACCGTTCGTGCGGATGACCAGCCCTCCGTATTTCTGATGCGAGTATATTCCAATTACACCTTCCTTAATTTCCTCTTGCGCCTGAGCAAGGGAGACAGAAAAAAAAAGTAATAAGAGTAACGACCATAGCTTCATACGACAAAGTTAGTGCAGGAGCGTTGAACATATCTTCCCAATAAAAACTAAATTCATATGTTCTATGTTAGTTTTGAAAAAAAATCACTCATGACAAAAATGTCCGTTCAATACACCAGCAACCTTCGTTGCGAGGTAGTTCATACTCAAAGCAACACCAAGATTGAAACTGACGCGCCGCTCGACAACAAAGGCAAAGGCGAGCGATTCTCTCCAACCGATCTTTTGTGTACATCGCTTGCCACATGTATCTTAACAACGATGGCTATTGCTGCTCAAGAGCGCAGTTGGAGATTTGAAGGGGTGACAGCAGAAATCGAAAAAATAATGAGCACTGCGCCCAGGCGTGTGGGTGAAATAAAAATTCACTTCACATTCCCCAATTTAGGATATGATAATCTAATGAAAGAAAAAATTCAACGATACGCACACGCATGTCCGGTTAGCAGAAGCTTGCACCCAGACGTTGTTCAAACAGTGACGTTTGAGTTTAACTAATTACTTCTGCGGAGAAACTTGGTCGTAAGCAGAGCATTTCTCATGCTTCCTTTTACAAGATTGCACACTGAAAATTCCTAATCCAAGTAAAACGAAAAATAAAACACGTGCAGATTTCTTCATGGTATTCAATTGAGTTTCAAAAATAATTCAAACTACAGATAATAAATCGCGAAATTGAAAGGCAGTTATCAACATATCAATGTAAGATTACTCTTGCTGCTCATTTCATTTGGCTGCTCCTTTGCGAACGCCCAACCCTCAGAGGAAATACATACATTCCAAGGGTTAAACACTTCTTTCCCAAAAAACAAAAAACCTAACGAGTTATTGCTTTGGCTGAATAACAAAGGGTATCCTTATGCCCAAATTGAGTTAGATACGCTTCTGACTGAGCAAACGCATTCAGAATATTTTTGGAATGTTACTTTAGGGAATCAAATTTTACTCGACACGATTATTACATCGAACTCATTATTCAATAAGAAAACACTTCAGCGGTGCATAAACTATCAACTCGGGCAACCTTATAGCACTGAGAAAATTCAAAAAATCGCAGGTGCTCTAAATCAAATTACATTTCTAAAACCTAACACGCAAGTGTCTGTTCGCATGCACAGCGAAACATTCAGCCTAGCCATCAAAGCTGACCGCATGAAGAATAACGTTATTTCTGCACTTGTGGCTTTGCAGCCCAAACCCAATTCAACCCAATCTATTCTTACTGGAAATATTGACCTCGAACTTTCGAACGCGCTTAAGCAGGCTGAAACAATCGAGTTCCACTGGAAAAGACCGCAACCAAAAAGTCAAAGTCTTGCCTTCAAACTGGGCAGTCCCTTTACAGCCGGACTGCCTGTAGGGTTTCAATTTGAATTTGCTTCTTTCCTCAGAGACTCGACTTTCTCATCAACAGACCTTTCACTACGCATTCTTACCAAGATGAATGACTTGAATGGATTCTCGGCCAGCGTGAATAGATCCACAAACACCTATTTCCAAACGTCTTCTAGTTTTGGAAATACGCAAAACAAATCATACTCGCTGCGTTATGCAAAGTGTAGTTATCTTCCAAATGACATTAATTTCTTTGTTGAAGGATTGGCAGGTAACCGTTCCATTCAATATGATGCGAGCACTTCATTAAAGAAAATATATGCGCTGAAAGGAAAGGTATGGTCGAAATTCAAATTGAACGAACTCCTCTTTGCGAATTTCAACATGGAAGTAAACGCTACTTTTAGCGACTCGCTTTTCAATAACGAAATAACTCGTTTAGGTGGAACGAAAAATCTTCGAGCATTTATTGAAGAGAGCATCTATGCCTCGCAATACGGCATGTTGAATTGCGATTTCGGAGTTGCCCTAGGTTCAGAAATTCAGGCTTTCGTTTTTGGGGATTTAGCGCGTGTCCAAGCCCCTTCAATAAAAACGTATTACGATACTGGTTTAGGATTTCGATTCCAGCAGGAAAATGGATCTGTTTCCATTACCTATGGCATTGGAAACATTGAAAACAATGGACTTCAATTAAATAATGGACGGGTGGGAATTACTTTCTCTTCGCGATTCTAAAAATACTTTTCCACAATTCTCAAAAGCCTTCACTCGCAAGGTAATTTTGAAACATGGATATTCTTTCTCTCATTATTGGAGCTGTTTCAGGCGGAGCCCTTGTCGCTGTCATTTACCAGTTGAACCGCAAATCTTCGTCCGGACAAAACGACGTATCGTTTTTCAAAGCGGAACTTGAAAATGCAAAGGCTGAGTTAAACACAATGAGAGTGCGTGTTGAATCACTGATACACGAAAAAGCCACCAGTGCAGCATCTCTCGAAGCAGCCTACAAGGCTCTCGACTCTGAAAAACTTTTGATGGAAGACTTGAAGGCTAACTTAAAAGTTGAATTCAAAAGTTTGAGTAACGATATTTTCGAAGAGCGTGTGAAAAAATTGAATGAAGCCAACGAATCGCACCTTTCCGTAACCCTAAATCCGCTCAGAACAACCATCAATGAATTCAAGTCGAAACTTGAAAAGACCGAACTTGAAAACGTTGATCGCTCGGCTCGATTAGAAAATGAAATTAAGAATTTACGCGAAGCAAGTTCCAACATTGGAACAAATGCTGAGAATCTCACCCGCGCTTTAAAGGGCGACAACAAGGCTCAAGGAAATTGGGGTGAAATGATTCTGGAATCGGTTCTTGAAAAAAGTGGACTTGAAAAAGGAAAAGAATTCATCGTTCAGCATTCTGACACGAACGATGGGGACGAAACCATTCGTCCAGATGTGATCGTTAACCTTCCAGAAAACAAACACATTATCATTGATTCAAAAGTTTCTTTGACTGCCTATAACAATTTTGTCAACGCGCAAGACGACAAAGAAAAAAACACAGCTATGCGCGCGCATCTCGACAGCGTCCGTTCGCACATAAAATTGCTAAGCGACAAAAAATATGAATCCGCCGACACGCTGACCACTCCTGAATTCGTCTTGTTGTTTATGCCCATTGAGCCTGCCTTAATTGCGGCATTCAATGAAGACAATAATCTGTTTTCTTATGCTTGGGAACGCAATATCATTTTGGTATCACCTACTACATTGCTTGCAACCTTAAGAACGGTAGCAAGTATTTGGGCGCAAGAAAAACGATCGAAAAATGCAGAGAGTATTGCCAAAGAAGCGGGGACTTTTATTGACAAGTTAGAGGGGTTCGTTACATCCTTAGAAAAACTCGAAGCCAATCTAACCACCGCTCAAAAAACACTCGGCACCGCAATGGGTCAGCTCAAAACAGGCAACGGGAATCTTCTTGGAAAAGCTAAAAAAATGAAAATTATGGGAGCGAAAGCTGGAAGTAATTTCGAAAAACGCTTACCTTCGATTGAAAATGACGAAGAAGAATCAACTGATGAGCAAAACTAATTTTTTTCGATTCGTTTTATTGCTCATTGTTCCATTTTATTTCTCTTGCTCAGCCCCGAAAAAACTTCGTGAAAATCAATTTGGTTCGAACGAGTTCTATTTCCATCCATTGGTTAACCTCATCCACAGCAGCACTGACACTTCAACAGTGTTGTTGGAATTCGATGCAGATCAACTACTCTATTCTCGAAAATCTACACACGAGAATTTCACAGCGCAGCTCGAGGTTGAAATTACAATCAAAAAGCAACAAGCTTCAGCAGATACCCTTCGCTATAAATTCACTCCTCCTCAGATGCAAGAATCAGGTGTTTGGCGTGAAGAAATTCCACTTCCAATTTCATATGGAAATTCAGAAGTACTTGTAAAACTCAAAGACATCAATCGAAGGGCCCAACACGAAAAAAAGTTCATCTTTTTAAAGAATGAACTCCCTAGCACTTATGATATCCGAGTTACTGCAAACAAAGTAGAAACACCAATTTATGATCAATACCTGGTGACTGGAGACACCATTCATCTTGACTTTCCGCGATTTAAGAATTCGGAATATCCGCCGGTAGAAATATTCGCCCTGACTGAAATACCAAATCTTCCTCCCCCTGCCTTTTCAAACAACTCTCCCGTTATACCTGACTCCACATCCTTCAGTCTAAC
Source organism: Flavobacteriales bacterium (assembly GCA_044374295.1). GTDB lineage: Bacteria > Bacteroidota > Bacteroidia > Flavobacteriales_D > Sanyastnellaceae > CAIZGX01. The sequence continues at coordinate 24,744 of JBILOU010000002.1, forward strand.
GAATTTAAATTTTGATGGCGTTCGTTATCATTTCATTGCTGAAAACAAATCATATCTCTTCCGCACTAAAAACTCCTCGCAGTTATACTTGTATTCACATGGTGAATTTCCGAACACAACAGCACTCAAAGACCTAATCGCTCCTTTAAGATACATTACCTCAAAATCTGAATTTGAATACATCTACAATGTTCGTGACCCTTATGCTGGATTTTGTAATTTCTGGAAAGACTGCGGCGGGTCGGAAGAAAAAGCCAAAGAATTGATTTCAATTTTCTTCAGAAGAGTGAACACATGTAACACCTATTTTTCTACTACCGTTCCTGGCTGGAGAACCGATCGCGGAATGATTTACATTATTTATGGAAAACCTACGCGCGTTGAAAACGTTGGTTACAGTGAGCGTTGGATCTACGGAGATGAGACAATTCCAGGCTCATTTTCATTTTTATTTCGATATAAAAAAGACAATTTGTCTGACAATGTTTTCATCCTGCAGCGCGACGGAATGTATCGCAATAGTTGGGAACAGGCAGTAAACACTTGGAGACAAGGACGCGTATTCCGCGAATAAGACTTACTTTTGCAAAGTGAGAACTAATACACCATCTTCAAAATCGTACACGAATTTAATCATTGGCATTCATCCATTGGAAGAAGCTCTTGATGCTGGGAAAAACATTGATAAGGTTCTTTTCAACAAAGAATTACGCAGTGATAAATTACGTCAGTTGAAAGACCGATTGAAAAAGGAGCGAATTCCTTTCGTCTTAGTTCCCGAAATTAAACTGAATAAAATAACGCGCTCCAATCATCAAGGTGTGCTTGCTTTTATCGCTCCTATTGCCTTTGCCGATTTCGAGAATGTCGTTATGAGCGAAGTTGAAAGCGGCGAGCCACCTTTGTTTTTGTTACTCGACCGTGTGACCGACGTTCGAAACTTCGGAGCTATTTGTCGTTCCGCAGAGTGTTTTGGGGTGAAGGGAATAATTGTTCCTGAAGTAGGTGCCGCTCAAATCAATGAAGATGCCCTGAAAGCCTCGGCTGGTGCGCTCATGCATTTGAACATTTGTAAAGTGAAGAATCTGCTCGACGCTCTTGATTACCTACATGCTTCTGGGATTGGCTCCGTGGTCCTCTCTGAAAAAGCTGCTGTAAGCCTTCAGGAATTTCAAAAATCGCGCGATCAGAATTTAGGCCTTTGCATAATTATGGGTTCTGAGGAAGATGGTATCAACCCGCAATTAATGAAACGTGCCCATCAGTTGGTAACTATTCCTATGAAAGGAAAAACAAATTCGTTGAATGTTTCCGTTGCAACAGGCATAGCCCTTGCCTCGCTTTCAAATTAGAATCTTGCTCCTATTGAAAAGCTAATTTGTACCAGCAAATTGTCGATGTTAGCCATCGAAATTAACGACGGGTCATACAAAAAATATCCGTCCTTATTCTTGGTTATCATTATCGCTCCGTCGCAGTAGAAATCGTCTTTTTTGTAACCACCACCCACATTCCAATTAAACAGGGGTTCTTTTGGTTTTCCAGCAAGTTCGGTAAATACAGAGGTTCGGTAACCAACTCCCGCTCTCAATCGGTATACATCGCCAATTCGAAATTCTGTTCCGAGTCGAGCATTGTGCACACGCTTGTAGTTTTCTTGTATGGCCGTATTCTCGAGAGCAAATTCAGAAGTCCCTCCTGTAATGCCATACATGACCATTTTAGAAAAATCACGTGTTTCATAATCGGCTGAAACAATTCCGAAATTACCCAAGATTAATGCAGCACCAGCTCCCAATGTAGAAGGTATTTGAACACCGTAATCGAAAATATTCTTATCTGAGGAATAATTGTAATTTACAGCTCCAATAGAACTCTCCATTTTCGCCAAGTAATTATCACTAATTGACTGCTTGCATGCTGAATGCCAAAATGCACCTATACGCAAATATGGAATTGGCGCATATTGCACACCCAGTTTCGTTTGAACTGAAGGCCCTTTGGTAACAACATCTGTCGTACTGTTATCCTCGATTAAAGAGTAATTCACAGCCGTTCCATTCGATGAAAAAGATTCCGAATATGTCGAATTCTTTTCAAACACAACCTTACGAAATGCGAAGGACGCTCCGATAAACAATTTATTCTCAAATGCACGTGCAACGCCAAAACAAGTTTCGCGAACGTAGCCTCTTTCTTCAACATTCTGACGTCTTGTAAACGTATTGTCGTCAATGTTAATTTGCACATATGGATCAACAGTTCCCGGATTAATTAAATAGGTCTCCCAAGCTAACCCGGCTCCGAATGGGAATGAAGCGGTAACATCTGAATTCGCTGGATTGTATTCATTTAACTGATCTGTATACACATCGAGAAGTGATGATTGATTATCACTCGACTCTAAATTATACTGTCGCTTATAGGTCTGGGTTCTTCCATACGCAAGACCGTATATCCAAGGACCCCAGCCGTTACCCGCTGTTCCAAAAGCAGAAGTAAATCCGAAAGTATTAATGCCCAATCCCGATGCGGAAGAAGAAGAAACTCGATTATTGAAATCCACATTCGTTGAACGCGAAAGGAGACTTAATCCGAATTCCATGTTCTGCTTTTTATAAGCCGCTATCCCCGCCGGATTCTGAAAGAAATTCGTGAAGTCCGCACCCAATGCGGTATACGCCCCTCCCATTCCCAAAGCTCGGTTGGTATACGCGCCAAAGGTATTGGAAAAGCGAAGAGCGTCATCTTCATTTTGCCCAAAAACGAACTGCACACTGCACATCAAAACAAATGTCATTGCTACAACCTTTCCCTTGCGAAGCACCTTGTGTAACATCTTGCTACGCATCTTATAATAGACCTTGTGCAACATCCTGTTTAATATCTTGCTTCGCATCAAGGTCTCTTACCAGGTGAAGTAGTTCTTGAAGGAGAGCTTGGAGCAGGGCTCGTGCGCGTTGGAGTTGAACGAGATGGGGAAGGTGAGCTCGTTGAAGGTTTCGTTGGTGTCGATCTTGATGGCGATGGCGAACTGTAACTTGGAGCAGGACGCGAAGGACTTGAGTGTGTTGGCGACGTCGTTCTTGAAGGTCCTGAATTCGATGGCTGAGTGTATGCTGGGGTTGAACGCGATGGGTTCGAATAAGCTGGACTTGTTTGCGTATTCGGCGATGAAGGTCTTGAGTAAGTCGGATTTGAGTAGTTGTAATTGTTCGCGTGTGTCGGAGCTACTGGCTGTGGTGTACGAGAGGTTTCACTAATCGGTTGAACTAAATTCTTTTGAAGAACGCCACGACCGTAAGTTGAAGAATTCCCAGATCCTACACTTGTTGGTCTGCGATGATGGTGTGTAACATTTGGTGTTTCACCACTTCCGTTTGAGCCTCCCCATCCACCGCCATTTCCATTCCAACCATTTCCGTTTCCGTACCATCCATTTCCATAACCGTAACCTCCCCAACCCAATCCGCCAAGGCCGTAGCCATAAGGATTGTAACCATAACCTCCGTAGGGATTGAAAGAACTGTATGGGTTATATCCATATGCATTGTAACCATACGGATTGTAGCCGTAGTTACCGTATCCACCAAATCCACTGTATGAGTTGTATGGACTTAAAGAATTAAAACCCATTCCAAATCCACTGTTGTAGTTGGAAAATGCATTTAAACCGTAACTCAATTGCCATCCGCTAATCGGATTGAACATTGCTCTTGGATTTGTTCCTCCATTCAATGAATTTGCGCGGCTGGCAGAATTCGGGTCATAGTAATCATCTCCTGTTTCATTAGCACTTGCAACTATCGAATTGTCGTAAAACAATTCCTTTCCATTCCAATACATCTCATCGTCTTCAGCACGTGTGCGATCGTCGGTCAAATTTTCAAAACTCGCACAAGAACTCAAAGCAAGAATAGTCGTGAAGAAGAAAAAATTTCGTTGTAACGCTTTCATTATCGTATGGATTTGATAGTTTAAAGGTAATAAGGTTTTACATTTGCAACTTCGAAAAAAGAAAAAAAATGGCCGAGAAAATTCCGACTAGAAAAGAAGATTACTCCAAATGGTATAACGAACTTGTGATGCAAGCCGATTTGGCGCAACACAGTGAGGTGAAAGGCTGTATGGTTATTAAACCTTATGGCTATGCAATTTGGGAGAAGATGCGCGATCAATTGGATCTTCGTTTTAAAGAAACGGGGCATCAGAATGCTTATTTTCCTTTGTTGATTCCGAAAAGCTATTTGAGTAAAGAGGCTGCCCATGTTGAAGGATTCGCCAAAGAATGTGCCGTTGTTACCCATTACCGACTTAAGTCTCAAGATGGCGGTGTCGTTGTTGATCCTGATGCAAAACTTGAAGAAGAGTTAATTATCCGTCCAACCAGTGAAACCATTATCTGGAACACTTACAAAGGTTGGATTCAGAGCTACCGCGACCTTCCATTGCTCATTAATCAATGGGCGAATGTGGTTCGTTGGGAAATGCGCACGCGTTTATTTTTAAGAACCGCAGAATTCTTGTGGCAAGAAGGGCACACCGCCCACTCTACCGCCCAAGAGGCGATTGAAGAAACAGAGCGCATGCTCGATGTGTACGCAGAATTCGCTGAAAACTTCATGGCTATGCCTGTTGTAAAAGGAAGAAAGTCGGAGAGCGAACGTTTTGCAGGCGCGCTAGACACCTTGTGCATTGAAGCTTTGATGCAAGATGGGAAAGCCCTTCAAGCGGGAACTTCTCACTTCCTCGGACAAAATTTCGCGAAAGCCTTCGATGTGAAATTCGCAACGAAAGAGGGAAATTCAGAATACGTTTGGGCAACTTCGTGGGGTGTTAGCACGCGTCTAATGGGAGCGTTAATCATGACTCACAGCGACGACAAGGGACTTCGTGTTCCACCAAAGTTAGCGCCCATTCATGCTGTAATTGTTCCTATCTACAAAGGACTTGAGCAACTTGAAGTGATTCGCGAAAAAGTTCTTCCTCTTGTAAAAGCATTGAAAGCTAAAGGCATCGTAGCGAAGTTCGACGATGACGACAGCAAGCGCAGCGGCTGGAAGTTTGCTGAATACGAATTGAAAGGTGTTCCCGTTCGTTTGGCCATTGGTCCAAAAGATTTGGAAAACGGAACCGTTGAAATTGTACGTCGCGACACTTCTGAAAAATCAACTGTGTCGTTCGAAGGAGTGGAAAGCACCATTGAAAATTTGTTGGAAGAAATTCAAGCGAATATGTTCAATCAAGCATTGGAGTTCAGAAATGGACACATTACGGAAGTTGACGATTACGAGACATTCAAAAAGTTGCTTGATGAAAAAACCGGATTTTTCTTAGCGCATTGGGACGGCACAGCAGAGACCGAAGAATTGATTAAGCAAGAAACCAAAGCTACTATTCGATGTATTCCTTTCGATGGACCAACAGAGCCCGGTGTTTGTATGGTGACAGGAAAACCAAGCGAACGTCGTGTATTATTCGCTAGAGCGTATTAAAATGGAAACAAAAGACCTCATTCTTGCCTTACTGAAAAACAAAAGCGTACTCAAGCAAGACGTTTTTCACAACACCATTGCCCAATTCAATTCCTTGAAGGAAGTTTTAAAAAACACCATTCAAGAATTAACGACTCAATTTGGAAATACAGATTCACGTGTAACGTTTGAATATCGGGACAGAGGGGCTTTTCAATGCGAAATTCGCGTAGCAGGTGACTTGCTCATTTTCCAAATGCACACCAATGTTTTTCAATTTGAACAAGAAAGTAGTTTTTGGCAAACCGGATATTTGAGAGAAAATCCTGCGAACAGTTTTGTTGGCACCATTAACGTTTACAACTTCCTTTCAGATTCGTTCAGATACGATAGAACGGCAGATGTAGGCTATTTGCTAGCGCGTGTATTCATTAACAAAGAAAATCACTTTGTGGTTCAAGGAAAAAAGCAATTGGGAATCATGTTCAACGATTTCGTTGCTTCAAACTTCGACACGGCTAGCCAAACAAAATTCGTTGATCAAGTAGTTCTTTACGCACTAAACTTCGACTTACTTATTCCTCCCTATGAAAATCTTCATCAGATTACAGTTGAAGAAATGCAAGACATCAATCATAGCGGCAGTTTGGCCACTGGAAAAAGAATGGGATTTCAATTTCGACAGCAATAAAAAAGGCAGCCACCGATGTGACTGCCTTCATTCAAACTAAATTTATATTATTTCTGCGGTTGCTCACGCGGATGCGTCTTGCGAAACTCTTTTGCTGCCAACCACTTTGCTTTTTGCGTTTCATCTAAAATAGCAAACGCATTTTGCTCATGAGAATACAAAATAGCCTCTTCTCTAACTTCGAAATCTGGAGCTCCTTTGTGTTCCGAAACTAAATCTGAAAGATTCTTTTGAAAAGTTTCATTCACCTTGTAAATAGCCTCTCGCTGGGCAGGAGTCAAACCATAAATCTCAACCATTTTATTGGTTTGCTTTTCAGTTCTTTCAACAACCATACGATTCTTTTTACCATTAGCAATCGCATTCTGTGCAATTACAATCCCGCCTGTAACCACAAGTGCCAGGCAGATGAAAATAATGAGTTTCTTTTTCATTTGATTTGATTTTAAATTAATTGATTTGAATGGAAAGAAGACCTTCCTTAATTAAACGTGTAACAAAAACTATTTTACCATCTTGATCAACACAATCTGGAACTTGGTCCAACTTAAAAGGTTGTTTCATTTTGGCTATGAAATGAATAGCAGGATCCATGAACATCGGAAACTCTACTTCCTTCCCTTGCCATTCAAGAACTACATTCTCTCCCTTTCGTTTGATAAGAAAAAGAACGTTGTGTCTCATTTCAAAAATTGAATTTTCATCAATTCCTGAAACGGAGTCACCCTGTGTCAAAAGGTTCTTGATATTAATTTTCTGACTTGCTGAAATCTCACGTTTGAATCGATTCACGCTATCCTGAAGTGAAATGGACGACGCCATGGTTGAAAACAATTCGGTAAAATATTCCTGATCGATTTCTTTCGCGCCATTGCGTAACATTTCACGCGGCAAAAATCTACGAAGCGAATCATTCGTTTTCGAAAATTCCAACACACTTTCAATGAGCAAGTCCGTCCAGGTATAACCTAACATTCCTAACGTCACGTGAATGGACATGTCATCGTTGGTCTCAGCTTGGTGCATGATTCCTCGGGGAATGTAAATCAAGTCTCCGGCCTCAGCGACAATGGTCTCTTCCACCTCACCCACTTGATATTTGCCCGGAGCAAATTCCATAAGTTTATTTGGAAGAGAAACGGGATTGTCTTTGTAAATCTTCCATGTTTTCTTACCATGAATTTGAAGCACAAAAACATCATGCGTGTCGTAATGAACCTTGAACCCTTGACTTCCCTTTGGAGTGATGTATACATTCGTCTGAAAGCGTTGGTAAAATTGTTTAGACAGATTGCTAACCAACTCGCCCAGCCCTGCAACATGTTCATGAAGTCCGGAGAGAACTATTGTTGAACCTTCCACAAAGTGCTTCAAAAGATTTGAAGCCACAACCTTGTCTCCAACTACATACTTTTCACTTGGAACATCCTCTTTAGCATTGGTTAAGCGTGTTGAAGGAAATCTCAATGCCTCATTGTATAGATAATCCTCAATTGCTGAATAAGTGAGCGCCGGGGAGAAATATTCGGATTGGCTTCTTTTGATATGAATAAATTTCTTTTCAAAATAATCCTTCTCAAACTCCTCGAAGCTCAACGGAGAAATTACCCAAGGAAAAGTGTATACGGGAACGTTCATTTCACGAATTAGTCTGCGTAACGTGTAACATCAGAATCATTCGTATCGTAATTCCCATAATCATAAGAATCCGCGAAAGCTCCTAAATCATAAGCTCCAGAGTCGTAGCTATCCGCTGCAGGATCGCCATAGGTCGTAACATCGCTATCTACACAACTTGTTATTCCAACAGACATTGTAGTAAGCGCTAAAGCAACGGCCACAGAACTTAATTTGAGTGAATAAATAGAATTTGTCGACTTCTTTACATCCGCAGTGCGAACGTCCGAATCGACGAGCGTCGGTTTGTTTTCCATAGAGATTGGTTTAAGTTTATCACAAATTTGCCCCTTTCCAATCAAAGTGTAAATACTCCCTAAGTATTAATTTCACTTGCTTTGCGACCAGAACGTTAAACAAAATCAATGACTCTTAAAACCAAGAAAACAAATGGTTATCGATGAGAGGAAGTCTACATCGCGAAACACATGATTAATACCATCTGAACACGACAACCGGAAGTTCTTTCGATAAGGCCTGAATCTTCTTACTCGGATACAAGAACATTCTACCTTCTTTCATTCGAATGGGCTGGCTTTCGCCTGTGCTTATCTCTATTAAACGTTGGTCTTTGTTCTTCATTCCCCATGGTAATGCAATTTCGGATGGAACTTGTTCGCCTTCCTTCAACAACACACATGCATATCGCTCGCCTTTCTTTCCTTCAATAAAATAGATATTGTCTTTTTGAAAATTAGAAATGCTTCGCGTTCCATAGATAGCCTCTGCATGAACGCTCGTCCACTCACCTATTTCTTTTAACGTATTGTTCACCTCTTCCGGAAAAACACCTGTTGCGGTTGGACCAACACCCAGCAATAAATTTCCACCCTTGGCTACTACTTCAACCAACTTATGAATGACCTCGCGAGAAGATTTGTATTTGTCATGAGCTACATATCCCCATGCATTTCCCAATGTCATGCAGGTCTCCCAAGGATAATCCAATCTTCCTTCCGGAATTCGCTGCTCTGGGGTTCTGTAATTTTCATATTCTCCATGCACTGTTCTGTCTACGACCAATGTTCCTGGATTATTCTTTCGCGCTATCTCGGCTAAAAGCGGGACATTGACATCCTGACTCCACGCTGGGATTGGACATTGCCACGAGATCACTTCATCGTTAACGGTTTCAAGCGGACGCACCCATCCGCCATCGAGCCAAAGCATATCTACCTTTCCGTATTCAGAGGTTAACTCTGAAATCTGATTCGCGGTATAGTTCTGAAAGCGTTTCCACTGCTCTGGGAATTTCCGAATATCATAATTGTTGTTGCGCTCTCCTGTTGCGAAGGCATGCCACCAGTAATAATCGGAATGCCAATCGGGTTTCGAAAAATATGCTCCGATAAAAAAATCTTTGTCTCGGAATGACTTGAAGACTTCCTTCGTGACATTCGATTTTGGATTCGTTTGGAAAGGACCGTTGGTGATTTTAAAATCGGAATATTTACTATCGAACATGCAGAATCCATCGTGGTGCTTCGTTGTAAAAACCAAGTACTTCATGCCCGCATTCTTCGCCGAAGTGGCCCACGCTTCCGGATTGAATTGCGTCGGATTAAATTCCTTCGACAAACCGAAATACCATTTCTTGTAATCCTCGTAATCCAAAGCGGTGTCTCTTCCCACCCAATCTTCATTGCAGATAGACCAAGACTCGACAATACCCGGCACCGCATAGATTCCCCAATGAATAATAATCCCAAATTTCAAATCGCGCCAATGCTCTAGGTTCTCACGAACCAAAGGATCATTCGGGTAGGTGTATGCTGGCGACGGTTGAGACCATGCACTGGAACTAAAAATCAAAAACAGAACTACCCAAATATTCTTCATTTCAATAACAATCTAAATGAACATGGCGCACACGACAATGACAGTCCAAGGTATGGTAACATTATCATATCCCTTTGCGGAAAAGGCTTCAGCCAAGGTACTCGAAACAGCAATTGTTAGCACTAACCAAAGGTGTTCATTCGTCATGTTTCCACCTAAAAAATAAATGGCCAACATGGTGCTTACCATCAAAAATGCAAGCGAACCTGCTACACTCTTTTTTTGTTCTCCAACAGCATAAGGCTTCCACGGCCAACGCTTACCAACAAGTGCCGCTGCAGGATCGGCAAGCGCCATGATTAAAATAGGCAGATAAAAAAACATAGTATTCCCCTTCCAAACACTCGCCAAAAAAGAAGTGTAAACCGCTAACGGATAACACAAACTTCCAACGGTATCGCGGTCTACAGCATTAATCGATTTCAAAAAATTAAATTTAATACTTGTTGAAAGTAAGACCGCAAACGTTGCGCAGAGCACCAGCACCCACCAATGATTGCTGAGCATAGCTGGAAACAACATCGTCAGAAATCCAGTTCCGACATGCGACCATTTGCGCGTGAGTTCGGCTTTCACTTTGAACACATAATAAAGTAATTCACCAACTGCGAACAAGACTAAAAAAGAAGTAGAAAGTATAATCGTATTTGTTAAATCTCTACCTAAAACCGAGTACAGTGTTTCCATATTTAAAAATGAAAAAAGTATGCAACGAAAGACAAAACCGACCAAACCGCAAGAAAGCTATCGAAACGATCTAACACTCCACCATGCCCAGGAATGATTTCACTAAAATCTTTTTTACCTGAAAAACGCTTCAACCAACTTGCTAGCAAATCACCGTATAGTCCAACTATTGACATCGCTATTCCTAATAAAAACAAATGTTTTTCATCCAAAATCCACCAGGTTGTGAATCCCATAACGAGTGCGCCTCCAATGAACCCGCTTCGTGTCTTATTCGGACTCATGCGCGGAGCCAGAGCTTTGCCTTTAACCAACTCTCCAACGGTTTGCGAGAAACCATCAAACACAACGATTAGAAAGAACACTGGTAAAAGTGAATCTCTAATTTCATAGGAAAGAGACACTCCGAATAACACTAACGAATACACGACAGCAGAAACTACTTTCACTCTGCTAGATACTATTTCTTTCCAACTGGTAATTACTTCGTAGGCACCAATTAATGCAATGATGCAAATCAAAGCAAACGCGACATTCACTGCGTACTTCATGCACACAACCAACACGCTTACTAATGCGAGGTAAACAAAATACTTCAACCACAAACGCTTTCGCGCAACCAAATCTTTCTTTTTCGAAATGAAATAAAATCCAAATCCTGTTATCAGATAATACGATAGCAAGATGACTGCAACCTGAAAAAAATGATATGTCAGAAAAACCTTCATTCTATTTTTTTCTTCCTAATTTTTGATGAGCACTTGTGAAATGTCCTACAGATAAGGCCGCCGCTATGCTCAATTCACCAGACAAAACAACTGCAGCGCAAATCTCTGCGAATTTTCTCGCCTTGCCGCTTCCGTAACAATCCATCAACTCTAAACACTCACGTTGTGTTGGCAATCCTGTTCCTCCACCAACAGTTCCCACAATTAAATTTGGTAGGGTCACAGCAGCATACAATCCTCCGTCTGCTGTCACTTCCATGCGCGTGATTCCAACAGAGGCCTCACTTACACATGCGGCATCTTGACCGGTGGCGATAAACAACGCCGCTAATCCATTCGCATAATGTCCTTGCGCCCCAATGCTTCCTGTTTGAATGGTCCCTACCGTTGAGGCCTGCCAGTATTCGGCCATCTTAGCTGGAGTCGATTTTAAAACTTGATTTACAATTTCACAACTCAGTTCAATTTCCGCTGAAACTTTTTTACCTCGCACATGCATAAACGACATGGCTGTTGCTTTTTTATCACCCGAGAAATTACCTTCTATGTACCACGTCTTAGGTTGAATAGGCGCGTTCTCAATGAGCCATTTGCAAATAGCGTCTGTACATATGGTCACCATGTTTTGTCCACTAGCATCGCCTGTGAAATAGCCGAACGTAATGATTAATTGGTTGCCTTCAATGTTCGTTGAAATGTCTTCGAGTTTCGCGAATCGGCTGGTAGCAGCAACGATTTCGTGCATCTTCGATTCTTGCGCTAATGCCCAAACAACGAAGGTTCCTAAATCGGCTAAGTCATTGAATCGGAAAAGTGGAGCACGATAAACATTCTCGGTTAAACACACCGAACGAATTCCTCCTGCCATGAATGTCGCCTTTGCACCGCGCTGATAACTCGCGATAAGCGCACCTTCACTGGTTGCAAGAGGCACAAAGAAATCGCCGTGTGCAGAAGTTCCTACCACACGCACGGGACCAATCACACCCGTAGGCACTTGGCTCATACCAATGTAATTTTCAATATTACCTTCCAACTTTGAAAGATCTTCGAACTTACTCTTTCCGCTTAATACCGGCAACTCAACACCCGTTGAACGCTTTAAAAAATCTAATCGATCTTGTTGAAATTCTGGACTAAACATTTCACGCGTTGACATCTGTTCGCGTTCATCGCTCTCAAAAGGACGCGACTTCAACTTCTCCAAAAGTGAATTAATTTCTTGTGTTGAATTAATTCTCCAAAGTGCCTTCAATGATTTTTCGTACGGATATGACATGTTAAAATTTCTTGTTCGTGTGTTTAGATGTTCGGAAAACAAAATCGACGCCGCTCATAGACTTGGCCTGGTTAAACCATTCACTATAGCTCGGCTCCTTCGGCACATTCAAATCTATTTGATCGAGCCAATAGGCAGGCATACCAGGATAGACATGATGGGCTTCGTGTAAATTGAAATTGAAAAGAAAATATTTTGACAGGAAAGGCCACGTGTAGAAACTACGTGTGTACTGCACCTGATCTTTGTAGGAAATGGGCTTCACCTCTTCCCCATTCGAAATTGGAATTTCAATGTGGGTGTGTTGCGTAAGAATAATGAGTTCCTTCCAAACCAAACTCAACAAAAAAGCAGGAAGAAAAAAATGCTTCACTTCCTTCCAGAAAAAATAAAAAATCACTCCGTAGAAAACAGCATAAACAATAACTGAAAGAACCGCCAAGCGATACTGATGCTCATTCAAGAAGCGTCGCATTTTTCCTAAGTTCCAATAATTACTGAACATGTAGAACAAATAGAAAATCGGAATGAATAGGAACCAACTCACATTGGCTACAATGCGCATAATGGGGCTCTTACTTGGCTCAACGGTTTTCTCGGTTGTTGGATCTTTGTCGCGCCAGCCCGTCCACCTGTGATGCAGATTGTGCATGTGTTTCCAGGAATGAAAGGGAATGAATGAAAACAATCCGAATACATTTCCAAACAATGTATTCAAACGATCGTTCGCGAAAAAATTCTGATGTCCGCATTCATGCAAAAGCACAAACGTCTGAGTAAGAAAAAAAGACAACACCAAAATCCCCAATCCGTATATCAATCCTGAAAAAGAAAAGCACAGCCACACCCCACTTCCTAAAAGCAGCGCTGGCGAAATCAAGAACGCCAATGCTCTTCCGTTGTTTGCTTTGTAATCAGAGATTTTCATTTCAAATTGAATTAATTCTTCTTGGTGCAAACAACAGTTTGCATAGAAAGGTTAAGCACTTTACTGAAAAGTAAAACGGGAGTAAGTAAAAGCTGTCCCAAGAAATAAGGGAAAATAATTTTATCGAGATTCAGTCCTTTGCCTAAAATCTTGAAGTAAGCTCCTGTGAAGATGTAGAAATAAGCAGGGAACGCACCATAAGGCATGTAGGTTTCAACCTTAAATCCATTCGCTTCAAGCATTTCAATGAAATTCTTTTTCGAAAATAAAACGGTGTGCTGAGGAGCTTGAACTCCTGGCCAGTTCTTTCCATACAATTTGAAAGTAAGCGAGTCCAAACGCGGAACTTCAATAATTAACTTCCCATCGTCCTTCAAAACTTTCCTCGCCATTTCCAACGAACGAATCGGATCGTAATCGTGTTCGAAGAAATGCCACATGGTTACAATGTCCTTCGATTTCTCTGGAATAGGCTGCTCGTAAAATAGACCTTCATAAAAATTTATCTTATCGAAATCAGGATAGCTCAATCCATCTTTGAAATCTACTCCATGAATTTTACATCCATGTTGTTTATTCATGTGCAGCAGGAACGTCCCTACGGCACAACCCACATCGAGCAGCTCAGTCTTTTCATTCACCCTCACAAACTTGCGTACCAACTTATCCTTCTCACGATCATGCTTGTTCATGGTCCATTCGAAGAGAGGGGTTAAGACACCCCAATTCTTTTTCTTCCGATGAGCAATGTATTCCGAATCGTAAAACTCTTTAATGCCCTCAATATTCAGACGCGGATTCTGATAAACCAAATCACAAGCGCTGCATTTAACGTACAAGAACAGCCCTTCCTTTCCGGTGAGGTCATCTTCACCAATAAGAAATTCATTGCAGTCTTCAGAACCGCATGAATAACACTTCACACGTTCGAATTGAAATCGATCAGGATTATTCAATTCCTGCATTCGTTGAATTGGATCAAATGACATAATTGTTCAAGATTAATTTGAAGATTAAAACTAAGAGCAACCACAAAATTGGTATGACTTTTTTTTTTAGATGGACTAAGATTAATGCGATAACTAATAATGCTACTCCACCTATCAATGCAATGACATTCACATTCGTAAGAAAGAGGAGAATGAAACAAATGACAATCAAAAAATAGAGCGCAACAATAGGTCTTTCAGCTGATCGGTTATCTAGCAAATCATAAATTACAAACACTAAAAACAACGCGGTGGCATTGCTGTATTCAACGTATGAAATATCTTCATTGATAGCGTAACTGATGGATATGAAGAAAAACAAAAACGGGTATTTGATTAGCGGAAGAACAAAGGCCCAAAAGTTTCTATCTACCAATGCCTTGTATAAGACATGATTCACAATTATAAAATACAACCACAAAGATGCTATTGAAAAATCTGGGCTGTCAGTACAAGCTATAAGTACACTTGTTGTCATGCTCAATACGAGTGGTAGAATGAGTTTCGAACGCGATTCAGGATGCGTATAAATTCGCTCTGAAAATTCTGCATCGTTTTCCCATTGCATAACGTCGTCGTACAAACGCATGACCCAAAGCATTAAAAACACTTTCAACACATCAATAAAAGAGAGCGGATGGAGAGCATGAAAGGGAACTGAATATAAAAACAGGAATACAGCCAAGCTTAAGAACATCAGAGATGAAAAGCGCTGCGCTATATATAATCGAAGTGTTTCAATCATGAATGACAATGGTGCCCTTGTCGGCGTTGAGTGTAATTAAATCTCCGTCTTTCAATTTTTGAGTTGCCAGATCTACGCCTACTATCGCAGGAATTCCGAATTCACGCGACACAATTGCTCCGTGAGAAAGCATCCCCCCTCGCTCTACAATTAATCCGCTAATTAAAGGAAAAACCGAAACCCATCCTGGATCAGTTTGTCGCGTAACCAAAATATCTCCTTTCTCCAATTTATCCGCTTCCATGACTGTTTCAAGTACTTTCACTCTTCCTGTTAAAATTCCACCACATGCGCACAACCCCTTCAAATCACTTGACGTATCGGTACTGACTTCTTTTCGCGTGACTTGATCGGGGGAGCAATACTTTCCAAAAGTCGTGTAAAAATCATCTGGATAAATCAATTTCGATTCAACTTCGAACGCTTGCTTACGCGATTCCAATATTTCAGAACTTGCGACCGAAGCCATTTGCGAAGCATCAAGATGTTCGGCAATTTCAGTATAATTCAAAAAGAAAATTTCACCTTCCGATTTCAAAATATTTCGTTGAAGAAACGCTTGCTCGACCTTCTTCAAGGCCAACTTAAATCCAAAATACAACTGCGCTTGTTTCAAGCGGACGCGCTCGCGCGATGAAATTCCGCGACAGGCGTTTCTCAACAAGAAATTCAATTGCCAAACATGAAGAACAGATTTCAAAAGATTCAATTTATTCTTCTTGAAAATATACTTTTTGAAATCGCGCTTGGCTTGCAAAGCTTCAAGGTATTTCGTGTGCATGACTTCTTCCGGATTCTGATCGGGAAGTTTCTCGTATTGCATGAGCAACGCAATGAAGCGCTCGGGTTCTTCAATGTAATTCTTAAACGTGAGCATGAGCTCTCCTGAACAACGGAATCCCCAATTGTTCAAGTAATCTTGTATTCCTTTGCAGACTGCACTTTCAGAACATTCATGGTTCAACCAACTCCAAAAATTCAGTGCATTGCCCTCTTTAAATTTCGTGTAAACACTTTCGTTTTTTCGGATGGAAATAACGAGTTCGTGCATATCTATAACCGGACGACTGCTTATTAAATTCGGAATGGCCTGAATGAGTTTGTTTTGAATTCCAACTCCCCCATCACCGTAATACTTAACACACAACTTCCCTAACAATCCGTGAAATGCCATTGCGAAGAAATCGGCCAACGAAGCCCGATACCAGCTGTGCATGCGAATTTCAATAAATCCATGAAACAACTTCCGAATATCGGAATGTGTTATTGCTCCTTGAACATCGCTCATGTAATTCGAAACTATTCTTTCGAACTCAACGACATTTTCCGGAAGCGCCTTATTTTGCTTCAGCACATTTCGAACAAAAGCAAATTTCTCTTTATTAGTTGAAGGAATTTTGGAAGCCTTTGCGCCTTCGGCATATCCAACAAAATTATCGAACGACTGAATGAGCGCTTCAGAAAAAGGCGAGGCTGAAAGAATCGCATGAATGCTACTCATGTTGTAATACATCTTCCCACCAAAGACACCGATTACATTGGCGAAGGAGCTTTCCAATGCACGAATAGATTCTTCCGAAACTTGAAACAGTCTTGAAAGGTTTTTGAAATAATGATAATACGATTGTCGCGCTATCGAATACAACAAAGGGGAAATGGCTTCCGGATAATTTTCATTCACATTGGTGTTCGACCAATACACTTCGGGTTCTTTCCAAGCGGTGGTAATCTTGCGCGCTTGGACAACATAAAACTTCCCATCTTTCATTGCCCATTCAATGTCCATGGGCATACCGTAATGCGACTCAATCTTCTTCGCTACGCGCATCCCCTCTTCCAACGCCGGAAGAAATTCTGCATCCGCACTTCCCTCACCATATCTGTAATGAAAACGCATGGGAGTCACTTCTCCTGAAACCAATTTCTCTCCGTGTCCATGCACGTATTCCACCAACACGGCATTGGCTTCCAAATACGATCGCGTAAAAATTACGCCAGCATAATCGGGATCTATCAACGCTTGCACCACAACGCCCATGCCTTCGAGACGCTTGTTCGAAATGGCCTCGTAGGTTTTTACGTTTTCCTTCTCATACGACTTCCAACATTTTTTTATGTGTTGAAGAATCTCGTCGATATCGTTTCCACATAAAAAAGAATCGAGCTGTCCCGCGAACGAATTCTCATCGGAGTCCTCGCCAATGGCTGAACTGCGGACCATATAATGCGAAGCACCTATGCGATTCAATTCGGACTGAATATTATTCCTTATCTCTTCAATGGAAAAATTTTCTTTTTCGAAACGTTCGAAAGCCCGCGTAGAGATAACAAAACCATCGGGAATAGGAAAACCCGCTCGCATCATGCGTGAAAGCTGTGCGCCCTTCCCTCCAAACTCTTCAACTGCAATATTTTTATTTAGCGACAGCAAGTGCATGGGTTATTGCTATTTTTGATTCATCTAAAATAGACAAAATACAAAGCGGAAAATGATACACACCCTAAAAAGGCCAAACGAAATTCGCGTATTACTTCCCAAAGACAAATTAAAGTCTTGGCACAACGTTAGCACCTGGCGTGGCATTTTTTCTATCGTTGTTGAATGGGCGGCTATTGTGGGATCGGGAATCTTGTGTGAGAACTTTTTCTCGTGGCCTTTATACATTGTCTTCGTTTTCTTCCTTGGCGCGCGCTACTTGGCCTTGGGACTCATTATGCACGAATCGGTGCACAATCTTATTTCTCGAAACACAATGTTGAACGATGTCCTTGCAGAAGTTTTTTGCGCATGGCCTTTGTTCATCTCTATGCGCTCTTATCGCATTAAGCACTTGGCGCATCACCGTTATTTGAACACCGACGAAGATCCTGACTTCATTGCGAAGCACGATGAAAACTGGAAGTTCCCGATGTCTGCGAAAAAATTCTTCAAGATTATTTTCATTCAGTTTACCGGAATTGGCGTTTTCGAAACACTGAAGGTGATGTCAGGTAAACACGTGAAGCGAAAAAAAGAACCGACGCCTCTTGGGTATACACTCGCGCGCATCTCGTTTTATTTGATTGTTTTTTCGAGCTTCATTTATTTCAATCACGGCATGTGGTTGCTGCTGTATTGGATTATTCCTTTTGCTACTTGGACACAAGTAGCGAATCGCTTGCGACGCATAGCGGAGCATTCGAGTATCGAAGGCTATGACCACTCGATGCAAACAAGAACAACAACGCACAACTGGTTTGTTCGCTTGTTCTTCGCCCCGAAGAACATCAATCTTCACAACGAGCATCATCTTTATCCGGGTGTACCTTGCTACAACCTTCCTAAATTGCACAAGGAATTCATGAACAACGAAGACATTCGCAACAGCTTGTACGTTTCCAAATCATACAAAGACGTGTACAACGATTGCATTAAACATTAGACTATGAAGAAATTATTTTTGAGCATAACAGCCATCGCCATTCTATCGGCAGCCTTTACTTCTTGCACCGTTGAGAAGCGTGTTCATCAAGATGGATATCACATCTCTTGGAAGCACCGACATTCTGCTCCTTCCGAGTTGACGCAAGCAAATGAAATTTCTTCGACTGAAGAAGTAGTTGTTGCATCTACTCCAGAAGTTCCACAGCCGAACGTTCATTCGGTTGAAACGATTTCGGCAAGTTCGAACGAAAGTACTGAGCTTATTCTTCCAACAAAAAAATCTTCTTTTATTCTATCGAAGAACGATACGATAGTTCCGGATCAACCGAAGCAGCAGGAGGAATACTTCAGCAACAATTACACGAATCCTCTTCCAACGAACGAGTTGCAAGATACCAAATTAGCCGACTGGGCTCTTGGCCTTGGAATTGGATCGATAGCAACACCTGTTTGGGCTACTATTCTTTTTCTGGGCATAGGTGCCGCAACCGGATTTTCATGGGCGCTTTTAGGAGCTTCGATTTTAATTGGTGTTGCCCTGTTTCTTGCTTTAGAAATTCTTTCGATCACTTTCGCCATTCGTTTCTTGCGTTTACACGGCAAAGACCCGAACTACCGCAAATACCGAAGCCGCGCAATCACTGGTCTCATTCTCGCAGGTATTTATCCGGCGTTAATGCTTCTGAACATTATTATTGGTTTGGCGATGATTTAATTTTTCCGAACCTATTCCGGCTATTCGTTCCAAGCTTTTCGCTTCGCTCAAAGGCTTTCCACTGCTATCCGGGGTACTGGGAACTTCGTTATTGGAAAATCGGAGATTTTATTCCTCCCGATAGCTATTTCATAATTGAAACTTCGTAATTAAAATCGTCGAAGACATTCGCGAAGCATTCGTCGAAGACATTCGTCCGAAGGACATAATTTCCTTTTTGGTAAAAGAAGTTTCTTTTGAATAGAAAACCCCCAACTTTCGTTGAGGGTTTTGCTTGTAGCCCGTAGGGGAATCGAACCCCTGTTTACAGAATGAAAATCTGCTGTCCTAACCCCTAGACGAACGGGCCGTTTGGGATTTGTGGGTGCAAATATACCATCTTTTTGCTCTCCCACAAGTATTCCTAAAAAAATATTACAATCCAATAACAACTCCCGCCTTCACAAAATAGGGCCCACCCCATGCCAACTCACAATTCACCCCAACTTTCTTGCGGTAAGGAAAACCCGTGAATCCCAATGCCACCAACTGATAATCGGTCAATCGCGTGCCAAATGACTTTTTATCGAAATTGACATTCGTAGTGTTCTCGCGTATTCCATACCAATTAATGTTCGTGCTAATTCCCGTGTATAACAAACAACTCGTTTTCTTAAAACCAAAAATCTTACGCTTTCTCATGTGCTGAATGTTGTATGAAAACAACAAACGTGCACCAGCGGTGCTCTTCGTTATAGACCAGGTCACATAGGGATCATTAGCCAAATCTCCCAGCTGATCCACGTACCGGTAATCCGTAGCGTTAACGCTCAACGCCTGATTCGTATAACTAAACCCGAAAATGACACGCCATTTCTTTCGCGAACCTTTCGTTAAGGAAAAATCTCCTGCGAAACTTAGCGATGGATAAAATGACTTACTCACCGTTGCACTCGAATCGGCCAACTCGCTAATATCAGCAGTAAAATTGAAAGTGTTATAACTTATGCCAGCCGACAACAAACCGTCCATTCGCTTAATCTGCGCGGCGGATGATATGGAAAATAAAAGGACAAGAATAAAAAGTCCCAATACAGGCAGTCTTCTCATTTGGTTAAGATTTAAGCGAATATAATGTCTTTTTCGTAAATTGCTATCTATGAAAGCGCTACTAAAACATGCCTTGGGACTTCTACTTGTTCTGGTTTGTCTGAACATTTTCGCACAAACAGAGACCGGAAAGGCTTCTTTTTACCACAACAAATTTGAAGGACATGGAACTTCAAACGGAGAAATCTTTCGTCAAAAAAAATTCACCTGTGCTCACAAGACCCTTCCATTTGGGACTTGGCTGAAGGTGACTTGCATTAAAAACAACAACGTCGTATACGTACGCGTGAATGACCGCCTACCGAAATCTTCCAAACGTTGCATAGACCTGACTCTTCTTGCGGCAGAAAAACTAAACTTCGTGAGAAGTGGACTAACACAAGTGAATCTTGAAATTGTAACCGCCGAAGACGTTCCAACCGAATTTCAATCTGAAATTGAATTGAAAAACAAAGCGAAGAAAAAATAAAAGGCGCCGAAGCGCCTCTTACCTGATAAGTAATTACTTATTATTTCGAAGTCAATTCAGACATCAACTGATCGTAACGTAAAGTCTCGATGTTTGGAATAGACGCTGCTGTTTTCTCATGCATAGTCACAACGCGAACTTGATAATCAATAGTTGGAGCAGTAGAAACATCCAATCCTACAATTCCACCTGAAGCTGCAGTATATACGTAAGTATATCCAGCAATCGGATGCCATGAGCTTGGACAAGGGTTCCAATATCCGTATTCGTCTTGAACATAAACCATTGCAATTCCCTTGTCCATTACTTCTTGTGTAATGATGGCAACTGGATACTCAACATAAGTTGAAGCAGCCCAATCAGCAGCAGCAGAAGTAAAAGTGTAAGTTGTGAAACTTCCATCGTCTCCAGCAGGTCCTGCAGGTCCAGCAGGTCCTTCTTTAGTGCATGAAGTGAAAGCAAGTGTAGCAATAGCCAACATTGAAAAAAGAACTTTTTTCATTTTAAAATAAATTAATTTTTGCCCTACTCTATTTTTTAGTTGGCTTTTCGGTTACGCCATTGGCTGCAATGTATTAAAATTCAAGGCAACTGCAATGATTCAAAACATACATTTCTTGAACGTCGACAAAAAAATAAGGCTTTGTTACTAATTTCGCAAGTGAAAATGAATAATCAAATTTCGAGAAACTTAATCTTATTCACTCTTGCGAGTGTACTCAATGCAGTGAGTTTCTTTAGTTCGAGCGCGCAAACCATAACGGTTAAAGATTTAACCACCCTTGAAGCCATCTCCGGTGCCTCTGTATTCATTTCAAAAAACAACATTGAACTTCCTCAGCTAATCGGAACCACAAACAATGAAGGCGAGTTTCGCGGAAGCATTTCAATGGGAACTCTTTTCATTTCCGCAAATGGATATGAAATATTCTCAATTTCTACTACTGAGATTACAGATAACTACATTGCCTATTTAATAGGTTCTAACGCCACCCTCGCAGAAATGGTCATCTCGGCAACACGAAATGCAAATCGATTAAAGGACCTTGCCCAACCCATTAGCGCAATTCAGCGAAAAGATATACAATTCATTAATCCAGCAAATGCCGCAGATCTGTTGACTCAAACTGGAACTGCGTTGGTTCAAAAAAGTCAGCTGGGTGGTGGCTCTCCTATCCTTCGCGGATTTGAAGCGAACAAAGTGCTTTATGTTGTTGACGGAGTTCGCATGAATAATGCAATCTATCGCGGCGGACACTTACAAGACATATTAAGCCTTGACCCAATGGCTATAGAAAATGTTGAAATTGCTTACGGTCCAAGTGCAGTGGCATACGGGTCAGATGCATTAGGCGGAGTCATGAGCTTCAACACAAGAGCTCCGCGTTTTACGTCAGGAGATCGATTGGTTCGCGCTGGAGCTATGCTCCGATACAGTACCGCCGATCAAAGCGCGGCTCATGTAAATGTTGAAACAAGCAGTCCGCGAATTGCAACCTTCACTTCTTTTACCTTCAATAATTTCGGAGACCTTCGTCAAGGAAATATTCGAAATCCGAACTACCCCAATTTTGGCGAGCGTCCCTGGTACGTGCAACGTACAAACGGAAGAGACAGTGTCATGATCAACCCAAATCCGAATGTGCAAATAGGTTCTGGCTACAGGCAATACGACTTCTTGGAAAAACTTTCATTTAAGCAAAGTGATAAACTCACTCACACCTTGAACATTCAATATTCTACAACGAACAATGTCCCGAGGTACGATCGACTAACACAAGTGACAATTGAAAACCCGCGTTTCGGAGAATGGTATTACGGTCCGCAAACCAGAGCCATGGTGGCTTACCATGTCACGCTTTCGAAAGGAAAAAAATTATACAACAACGGAAAAATAACCTTGGCTTGGCAGAACATTGATCAATCGCGTCATGACAGACTGTTCAATACCCCAAACCTCAACAACCGTGTAGAGAACGTAAAAGTGTATTCGGTGAATGCCGACTTTTCCAAAACACTTCAAGAAAAAACAACCGCGAACTACGGACTGGAATATTACTTCAACGATGTAACAAGTACTGCCTATTCAGAGAACATTAACACAGGCGTTTTAAGTCCGCTTGACACGCGCTATGCTAACGGAGGAGCTTCTATGAGTGGCGCTGCAGCTTATGTCACTTTGCTTCATAAAGTGAATAAAAAATTAGCACTCAACGCCGGTATTCGATATTCTCGTGTGAATCTTTCGGCTTCCTTCACCGACACCACCTTCTTCAAATTTCCATTCTCAGAGGTAAATCAATCCAACGGCAATCTAAACGGAAGCGCAGGCCTAGTATACGCGCCAAATGGCAGATGGCGCATAGCAGCTCTTGTAAGCACAGGTTTCCGTGCAGCAAACGTCGACGATTTATCTAAAGTATTTGAAAGCAATTCCGGAAATCTAATCGTTCCTAACAACGAACTCAAACCTGAAAAAGTGAATAACATCGAGGCTACCATTGAACGAAAATTCCTAGGTAAAACCACACTCGCTTTGAATGGCTATTACATGAATTACACCAACGCTTTAACAACTGGAAAAGCGCAGTTCAATGGACAAGACTCTATCTTATATGAAGGGACTTTGAGTGCAGTTTACACCACGGTAAATGCAACTGAAGCCTATATCTATGGGGGAAACCTTAGCTTGAATTCTCAAGTGAACGATCACTTCAGTATTCAATCTTCTGTGGTTTATACTTACGGAAGAATCAAGACTGATAATGGAGACACTCCTTTAGATCACATTCCTCCCGTATACGGAAGAACCGGATTTACCTACCAACAACAAAAATTCCGCGGTGAATTCTCAGTGTTATACAACGGTTGGAAACGCATCGAAGATTACCGCTTAAATGCCGAAGACAACGAGGCATACGCTACGCCAAATGGAATGCCTGCGTGGCATACTTTTAACGTAAGAGCGAGTTATCAAATGCAAGAACATGTTCAAATAATCGTTGGAATAGAAAACATTCTAGATGCGAACTACCGCGTCTTTGCTTCGAACATTTCAGGAGCAGGAAGAAATGCAACACTTACACTTCGCGGTCGTTTCTAACCACTACATTCAACGAATGTTGAATTGAAATAACCAACGGCGAGAATCCAACAAATTCGCCATCCATATTAATAGGCATCGGAACTTCGGTTTCGACGCTTATTTTTTTTGCTGAATAATATTGAATCTTGCGATACGAAAGCTTCTTGCACTTCCTTACCTGCGGAACGAAATACAAGTATTCAAAAATATTCAAATCGCCAATAACTATGACTTCCAAAAGTCCATCTGCTAGTTGGCTATCCGGAGAAATACCCAAGCCCGAACCAAAATATTTGGCATTGGCAACCACAAAATTCATAGCGCGAGCGTCGTAATGCTTTCCATCTAAATTAAAATGAATCGAACGCTTTTTAAACCGAACCAAATTCTTTACAATGAGCCATTGGTAAGTTAAGAAAGCGCCCAATCTTCTCTTGCTTCGCATCATGTCATAGGCTACACATCCGCCTAGTCCCAGATCCGTGACATTTAAATATACCCGCTTCCTTCCATCCCACTCCATACATGGCAAATCAATTGCTTTAAAATTGCCTTGCTCAATACTCGCTTTTAATTCCTGAAATGATTGAGGAACTTCCAACGTCTTCACAAAATCGTTCCCTGTTCCAGAAGGCCAAATGGCAAGAGGTGTATTCGGGTTGTTCGAGCTGAAAACCCCATTCGCCGCCTGATTCAAACTACCATCGCCACCGCAAACCAATACTGCGTCGCAAGCATCATTGCACAACTCCCTTGCAATTTTTTCAGCGTGCTTATTATACTCGGTAACACGTATATCCAATAACCAACCAGAAAAAACCGCTTCAATTTCTTTGCGTTGCGCGTGTCTGTTGTTTTTCGCGCCGTGAAGAATAACGCCTAACTTCATTCAACAACTAGAATTGTCCCCTCTACTGTTTCTTCAACCGCAGTTCCACAATCTGTTTTGTAATGAAATAAATAGAAGTATGTTCCAGTAGCAACATCTGCTGCATTCCAATATTTCGAAGTAGCTGTGCTTTCAAACACCTTTCCTCCCCAACGGTTGAATACTGTTAAATCATATTCAAGAAACAATACAGTCAAATCTAAAAGAGGGTCAGCGGCCAAAATTGCTCTCCAATCATCGTTCAATTCATCTTGCTTCAACGTAATAATATTCGGAAGTATCATGGTGCTTAAATCCAAAGCATAAACATCTCCAGCATAAATTTCAATGGTTTCTGAATCTGAGCAACCATTATCCAAATTCGTCACAACCAGGTTCAATACTCCCGGTGCTGTTGCCGTCGGATTTGCAATTGTTGTACTTGTCAATCCGGTACCTGTCCATGCATACGACACGTTCTGCGCAGGCAAGACTTCTACCCCGATCAATTCAGTTGTTGAATTCAAACAGGTCAATGAATCTTGAGAAGGAATGGAAACTTGAATATCCTGATTCGGAACAGTTACTGGAATGGAGCGCTGACAACCGTTTCCATCGGTTATGGTTGCCGTATAATTTCCACCTACAATATTCGTAAGGTTGAATTGTGCTTGATTCGTCCCATTGAAGTTCAAGGTGTAATTGCCGTCTCCGCCAATAATGCTAGAGATGACAACACTTCCACCAAAACCATTGCACGCTGTTGTTGTCGCCACTTCGAAATCAATTGGATCGCTAATTTCAAATGTGATACTTTGTGTACCTAAATTTCCACAAGCATCTTCTACGAATCCAGTTGTATTGGTAATGTTCAAGGTATAAGTTCCACCAATCAAAACTTGATTCGCTAATTGAATGGTGAAGACATCGGCCATGGTCGGATTGTTTGCCGTTACCGACTGAACCGTGATGGTGCCGCTTGGACCTGTTACCGTGAAATCGGTTGGCTGAACAGAAGTTGCAACTATAGGCTCACTGAAGGTTAAGACAACAGTTAGGTTACTGCAATCTGTTGTTGCACTAATTGGAACTGGAGGAACTTGATCGTATAGCGAAGCAGTAGATTGTCCGAAGTCAATGGTGTAACCATCGAAACTGTTTGACCAGTTCATAACTACCAACGCATATGACTGTCCAACAACAACAGGCAAATCAGCATTAAAGGCAGGACCGTTCAAATCTCCAGGACCGTTAGAGGTTCCAGAGCCTCCATTGGCAGATGAAATGCCCGTTGGTCCATTTGTTCCAAAAACTCCGTAGCTGTTGCATCCTACTTCCGGTGAAGTAGCTCCCAAGCCAGCACAACCGCCAGTGGTGATGTTGAATAAACCCCAGTCATAATCATCTGCATCGTTCAACGGATCAAGAATAAAACTTAAGTTTCCATCTTGCTGAACAGTGAACGTATACCAAACGGAGCTTTGCTCCAATCCTTGGTTGCAAGCGCCCGTTGCCTCAAATACATTTCCCGATGAAAATGAAGCTTGCGTCTCAGTATACAAATCTCCACACAAAACAATGGCTCCTTCGCAATCGCTTATAGATGTTTGCGCCACAGCAGACAGGGTGCAAATACTCAAGATTAAAATCAGAAATTTTCGCATCGTTCTAGATTAAGGTAATCACAAATATAGCCTTTACAACTTTACAAATTCTCTTTTCACCAAAGAACCAACGTCCTGAATCTGTAAAACGTAAATTCCACTTGGAAGATTTTCAATATTCAATTGATACTTCGCCGCATTTATACTTCCAACAAGAACTTGCTTTCCATCTGCTGAAAAAACGCGATAAGTGGTTGCGTTCAATATTTCATGTCCCACGTTTACATTCAACACATCGTAACTTGGAACTGGGAAAATTGAAACTTGATTCAATGAATTTTCATTCACATTCAAAACAGGAGTTTCCCCGATGGTAAACACTCCTGAAGCAGGCAGAGACAGCGAAATCTCGTAGTTATCTCCGACTAAAGTCATCGGATAAACCTGCATGGTATTATTCAAGTTGAACTCTTCCGATTCAGTCAGGATCAAATTCACTTCATTTAACCCTGTTAGTTCTGAAGCAGGTACCTTCAACGTTGAAAGAAAGGCACTACCTGTTCTTGTGAAAGCGTAAGTCCTTTCAATACGATTAGAAACAAACGGATAAACAGAATTGCTCACATTCATTCCATTTACATCACTTCCCACCAATAAATAATTCCCATCGGTCATGGTTCCCAGAGCACTTACTTCAAGCACTCCCATACCTTGAGCCACCTCATGTTTATCACCAGAATTTTCCTGGCCAACTCCAATAACTTCCTCGGTATAATTCGGATGGAAATAGCGTGATTGAAGTCCAAGATCTAATCCGTACTTGGCAGCGAGGTAATTGTTTACAATGGTGTGATGCGACAAGAACAATCTGCGCTTGTATAAAATATTCTCACCCATTCTTCCCTTTCCAAAACGATCGTCGTAATCCCAACCAAAGCGAATGTCAATTGGTGTTGAATTATCGCGAGCACCAATGTTTATTCCAGGGAATGGATAAAGATGGTCGTCGAAAATGGTGTAGAACAATTGATGTAAATCGTCTTGCTCATAGATTAAACCATAGATGTGCGGTGAGGTGGCTTCGCCAATGTAGAAAATTGGTGAACCTGAATAATTACTCTCTAAATCTAAAACTTCACCGTGATAGTAGTAATCGTTTTTCCAAGGGTGAAGAAGGTAACCGTTCGGAACACGCGCACTCGCGAACCAACCGTGATCGTTGAATAGAATCGAATCTGTTTCAACCACGCAGTAAGCGCTTGAACTTCTTCCACCTAACACATCATCCATTTGCAAGAAGTCGTTATCACCATCGAACTGAATTCCAGCGCGAGTATGCACCCCGTTGTTTTCAATGAATGTAGGCCGCTGGTTCACACTTCCTTGAGAGGCGGAACTGTTATTTCCACTTTGATCTTGCCAGATGTAAACAGGTTCGCCATCGTTCGCCGAAAGAGCTCCATTCAAGAGCGCACCTTTATCAGCACGCATCCAAAACGCTAGGTCATTGCTATCTCCAACCCCGCCTGGCCCTTTGCTTCCGAATGGTGCAGGTGCTTGCATGAATACGAGCTTCAACGTGTCGCTCACTTCATTGCCCGTGAAGAAATTATCCATAACCGAGTTGCTCGGAAGAACCACTTTCACTTGTCCGAATGTTGTCGGAGTAATGTTTACCGTGTAATGAGAAGGTCCGCCTGAAACTGAATTGACCGTTCCATTTTCAATATAAAAGTCAGACGATGTTAAATCGCTCACTTCAATATTTGAAAGGTTTCGATAGAAGAAAATATCGGCGTCGAAGGTTCCAATAACTTCACCTGAGGTACTTGGGGAATTCCATACAGCACTGGTTGGAAACACATTCGTTTCTGGGCTGTACAAATCACTTTCCCACATTCCTCTTCCGTATGTTGAAGCACGAATTCGCTTCGGCGAATCGTAGGCAATTTCCAATTCAGTTACCCTTGCGGCGTATGGAAATCCTGAGGAGAAGTTCACCCACTCCGTCATGCTCGCATCCCAATAATAAATTCCAAGATCTGTTCCTATGTACAAGTTTTCCAAGACAGAAGAAGTATCTGTAACAATGGTGTTTACCGCTACATCAGGAAGATTCGGAGTCATTAAGGTCCACGAAGTTCCCGCAGTTACACTCTTGTATACATTCTTATTGAAGGCGATGTATACAATTAACGAATCGCTCTTGTGTATCTCAATTGCATTCACTGCCACAACGGCGTTCGGCAAGTAGGTGCTTATGTTTTGCCACACCACTGTATCGGACATTGCATTGTCTGTTCTTCCCATTTTGCGTGAACCCTTCGATGCGTACAACACATTTCCTTTGGTGTAATGTCCACGAATTTGATTGCAATCAGTTGTGTTCGCACTTAAAAAATTCGTTGAAATTTTTTGCCACACAATTGAATCTTTGTCTGCATGCTTGATGTTCTTCGAACGCCAAATATTCTTCATTCCAACAAACATGGTTGAACTGCTATCTGCATGCAAACAATAAGGCGTGCTCCACGCACCTTCTTCGTTCATACCGTTGACTCCATCTCCCGCAAATTTCTGATTGATATAGTTGTTTGAAGTTCTATACAAATCACCATAATAAATACTGCTGTATCGTCTTCCAACCTCATCGTAATCGTACATGCACTCGAACCCATCTCCACCACCTGTTCTTACCCAACGAGCACCTTGAAATTCCGCTGTTCCATTGTCTTGAAATCCTGTCAACGCTTTTGCACCATCATGAGGCGATTGCCCCAATCTGTAAATCTGTCCGTTTACAATGCCCGTTGAAATGTCTTGCCACTCAGAATTGTTTACATATCTGTAAAGACCTCCATCGTTGCACACATACAAATCTTGGTTGTGCGGATTGATTGCCATTTCATGTTGATCGACATGAACAAAATTCGAATTAATGTCTTGCCATGTTGTTCCTCCGTCTACACTTTTCTTCAAGCGAATTCCACCGCAATAAATAACGTTTGGTGTTTGAGCATCGCCAGAAAGACAGAGGTCATACCAAGCTTGTCCGCCTGTACTAGAGCCATCTGCAGACCAACCCATGATATTCGGAGTGCTGCTCATTTGAGTAAACGTTAATCCAGCGTCTTCACTTTTGAATGTTCCTGTATAAGCATACGTATTCGTTCTTAAAATATATACCGCATCTGGTTCAGCGGCATTCACTGAAACACACATGCGCGTTCCGTTCGAAACACCTGAGTTGCTTTGCGTCCAAGTCAAACCGAAATCTTCACTTCTATAAAATCTTCCCGCACCCGTTGCGTAAAGAATGTTTGGTGACGTTGGATGTTGTGCCAAATCTTTGTATTCAAAAGTGTTTGAAGAAACTTGCGTCCAAGACACTCCTCCGTCTGTTGATCTTCTAATACCCAAATCAGTGGCTATAACCACACTGTGTGCTTCGTCAACACAAACAATTATTTTACCTACGGTTCTGGTTGCAATTCCAGTGTTTACGAAGTTCCAAGTATCACCTGCGTCGTCACTTCTCAAAACCCCCATTCCTGGCGCGTCTCCTGCATCACGATCGCCTGTCCCTGCATATACAACGTTTGGATTCAAAGGGTCGAATACGATTGCGCTTACTCCAAGCGTGGGCAAATAATCTGTATTTGTTGACCACGATGCCCCTCCGTTTGTAGACTTCCAAATTCCGCCAGCGGGAGTTCCAACTAGCATAACATTGGGATCGATTGGATGAAACGCGATACAAGAAACTCTTCCTACACCTTCGATATTTTCACGCGTGGTTACATCATCGAGGATTGGACCTAAGGGCTGCCAATTTCCAGAAGTAGATCGCTGTCCCGAATAATTCTTCAAAGCGATCCACAACTCAAGGGTCTCTCTTCCATTCAACATTTTTCCGTTTGCATCGGCATGTGTTTCCATTAACCATTTGAAACGCTCCAAAGGTTTGTACCCTTGACCACGATCAGTGGGTCTTTCAGGCCATGCTGAGTTCATTTGCGAAATAAAATCAAATACGGAAATATCACTGTGCATCAAATCTGTCCACATCGGATGTTCCTGCGCCAAAACACTCACAGTTATAAAACCCGAAAAAACTAAGGAAAATATACGTTTCATCATAATTACAAGAATACGCCACAAATAAATTCACACAATAAAAAAAAGGGCCCCGAGGAGCCCTTTTATTCAATTTATTTTGAGTTAGTGCTTCGCCAAATAATCGGCAACTCCTTCGTGATTCGCTTTCATACCTTCACTTCCTTTTGACCAGTTCGCAGGACAAACCTCACCGTTCTCTTCGAAGAACTGAAGTGCATCAACCATACGCAAGGCCTCGTCAACGTTTCTTCCCAATGGGAAGTTGTTGATCAATTGGTGCATTACCACACCGTTCTTGTCAATTAAGAACAATCCACGGTAAGCGATCATTGGGCCGTTAGCAACCAAGTTACCTTCTGAATCGTAATCGTATTCACCAGCTAAAACTCCGTAAGTGTCAGAAATGGTTTTAGAAACGTCAGCAACAATAGGATATGTGATTCCCTTGATACCACCTGCTTTCTTTTCCATTTGCAACCAACCCCAGTGGCTTTCCTCTGTATCTGTAGAGCATGCTACAACCGCGCAATTGCGAGATTCGAATTCTGCTAATTTTTCTTGAAATGCATGCAATTCAGTTGGACAAACGAATGTGAAATCTTTTGGGTAGAAGAAGAACACAACATGTTTCTTTCCGATGAACTGATCCAATGAAAAATCACTCACTACGGTTCCTCCGTTAGTGATTGCTCCTGCCTTAAATGAAGGCGCTTTTTTTCCTACTAATGATGACATAAAATTTATTTTTTGCAAAGTTAACACCTTCCAAGGGTGAATGTTCACCTCTGTATTAATTATTCATTTCTTTTTGAAAGGCCCGGGCGAGATATATCCAAGACAAAACAAAGAACACGCCTCCAACAGGAGTTATTGGACCAACAATTTGCTTGAGTATAGCAGGAAGCGAATCTGCAAAAGTTAACAGATAAAGCGATCCAGAGAATCCTACTATTCCCGCTATAAATAAGATTCTCAAAGTCTTCAACGACTTCTCGCTCTTCAACAGCACTGCGCTAAGAATTATTCCTAACGAATGAATAACTTGGTAATGGACACCCTTGTTGTAAATGTCTACGCTGTACTCGGAGACCATCGTTTTTAAACCATGAGCTCCAAAAGCTCCAAAAAGCACTGCAAGAGCCATTGAGTAGGCGCCAATCACTACTGAATTCTTCATAATTTGTATCTTTAAAACTGGAAACAAAAAATCACAAAGCGAATTTGCGATGTATTTTTACAATTCCAAGTAAACTACTGGCACATTAGAAAATATTTTTCCATATTCCTTCTAACTTTTTGCATCGGAAATCTCTTTGCACAAAAGCCTATTGACGAAAAAACACTTGCGGCTGAGGCCAATGTATTTTTCGAAGATGGAAATTATGTAGAAGCCTACGCCAAATATTCACAATTGGTTTCTCTGTATGGAAGTAATCCCTTGTATGCATTCAGATTTGGAGCAGCTGGCATATACGCCACAACAGATCGCGACAAGTGTATCTTCTTCATGAAAGACGGTGTGAGAAGAGGCTACACTGAGCCTGAAACCCACTATTATTTAGCACGGGCTTATCATCTCAGTTATAACTTCAAAGAAGCTTTAGCTGAATATGAGAAATTCGAAACCACGGCAGAAAAGAAACAACTGAACAAGTCTGACTGCAAAGCTCAAAAACTTTCAGCGGAATCTGGATTGAATCTCATGAACAGCATTAAAGATGTTCAAGTTCTTGAAAAGACCGAAGCAGAAAAAACGAGTTTTTACAGATACATGAACATTGACCCTTCCATTGGAAAAATCATTTCCACTCCGAAGGAATTACTTTCTAAACTTGATCTCAAATCAAAAGAAGAACACGTCTTCTTCCTTCCAAGCAATGGAAAGAAAATTTTCTTTTCAAGCAAAGGAAAAGATGGTCTAACTGGAAAGGACATTTACATGACCTCACGTGTGAATGGAACATTCACTCCCCCCGTTAAGTTGAAGAGCACAGTTAATACAGAGTTCGATGAAGACTTTGCTTTCATGCATCCAAATGGAAGTACTTTGTATTTCGCATCGAAAGGACATGGCAGCATGGGCGGATATGACATTTTCAGATGTGAATGGGATGCTTCCATCAATGACTTCGGTCCGGCCATTAACATGGACTTCGCCATAAACACGCCAGACGACGATCTTTTCTTTATCACAGACTCTTTAAATACAACGGCGTATTTTGCAAGTAGCCGTTTAACATCTCCAGATAAACTTTATGTCTACCGCGTTTTTGTAAATGGAATTCCAATGAACATCACCTACCTGAAAGGTGAGTTTATTTCTCGCGTTGACGCCACGCAAACAGAGGCAAAGATTCAAGTGTTCGATGATTTAACGAATCGTAAAATCATGGATACGCAAGCGCGCGAATTGAACGGACAATACTTATTGTTCATTCCAACAGCGGGAAACTACACATACAAAATTCAACCCCCAGGAAGCCCTCAAATTCATGAAGTATTGGTGAAGATCCCGCCGTCGGAAGGCTCACGCGTTTTTCGTCAAGAAATAGTCTACACGAAAACAGATGGACGTGAAAAAGTAGAAGTGAAAAACTACTGGAACGACCCATTGAATGACAATGTTGAAGACCTTCAGCGTCAAATGCTTCTTGCAAAATCGCAACTCGACGTCAATGCAACAGTCGACCAAGCGGCCTTCGCTACTGCAAATAATCCTGAGGCAAATGCATCTGGAGGAGACTATCCAAACCCTTCTGGTTCTAATCAACGCATAGAAATAGACACTGTACTTTCATCGCAAGAAAAAACAATAGCTGAGTTGAAGCGTGAAATTTTGGTAGCTGAGCAAACTTCAAAATCATTGCTTGAATATGTTCAACAAACCTTATCTGAGACAGATGAGGCATACGAGGAGTTTCAAACCGTTCGATTCGAGAAACCTGAATCAATGGCCGATAGTGCGAAATTGATTGAAGCTCTAAATAATATGATTGTCACACAAGACAAAAGTGCCGCCGCCATTGCAGCTTATGAAATTTCAAAAGGACGAGAAAAAGAACTCAGAGAAAAACTAAATAGCGTGCAAACAACTAACGCGCAAATAAAAGAATCTCTTGCGAAAAAAGACTCGCCAATGGCGGCCTACCTCGTAAATGACTATGTTGCTAAAAACCCAACAAGCGCGCAAGGTTTGCCATCTGAATCAACGACCACTTGGAAAACAGATATTGCAAAAACAGCAGCCAACGATAACAAAGCACAGCGCGATGACACCCAACTTCGACTGAATACAAGAACAAAGGAACTTGAGGAATTAGAAAACAGAGCCAATGAAGTGAGTAAGCAAATGTCGACTACAAAAAAGAAGAAGGACATTGAGCGCATGGGCAATGAGTTAAAGGACATTCAAACAGAAATCGCTTCTGTTCAAGAAGAAATTGAGTCAGAAAAAGAAAAGCTACGAATTCGCGAATTGGAGTTGCAGGAATCAGTTTCCTTTCTAAAACTTCTTCAAGATTTAGAGAACGAAAAACAACCCGAAGTAAAACCGGAATATAGAAATCTGAGCAACACTGTTGACGTAGAATCTTTGAAATCGGAGATATTAGAATCCAAAAATCGTGTTTCAACAGCATTGGAAAATTCCCAGTATGAGAATTCAGATTCTTCCAACAACGCTAGTTCTAACAATGCTAGTTCTAACAACGCTAGTTCTAACAACGTCAGTTCCAACAACGCTAGTTCTAACAACGCCAGTTCTAACAACGCTAGTTCAAATAACGCTAGTTCTAACAACGCTAGTTCTAACAACGCCAGTTCTAACAACGCTAGTTCAAATAACGCTAGTTCAAATAACGCTAGTTCAAATAACGCTAGTTCAAATAACGCTAGTTCCAACAACGCTAGTTCCGACAACGCTAGTTCCGACAACGCTAGTTCTAACAACGTCAGTTCTAACAACGCTGGTTCCAATAACGACAGTTCTAACAACGCTAGTTCTAACAACGCTAGTCAAAAAACATTTACTGCAGCAGAGACTGCTATTATCAACAGTCCCGGACAATCAAATTACCAGGATGAAAAAATATTTGAAGAATTAGCCGTTGCGAATGTTGTAATCTCAAATCAAGAAACAATTGAAAAAATCTACACCGAAATTGAGGCGATTAATCGACGGATAAAAGAAGAAACTTCAGCGGAAGTCATTGCACAATTAACGGATAGAAGAAATCAATTGACTTATGAAAAAATGCAAGAGGAAGACAAAAACGCTTCATTTATTGCAGAGCATAATTCAAATGCATTAATTGACCTTCAATCTGCTTGGAAAAAGAACACGAGTTCAGCGAATAGCATTGCTACACTGAACGATAAAAAGGCCTATGACAATGCGGTTGCATATATGAAAGAAGCGAGCACGCTTCGCGCAGCAGCCAAGGCAGAACCAGACATCTTCGAACGTTATGCTAAAAACGCGCGCGCATTTGCATTAGAACGAAACGCAAAAAACGAATTGGAATTTTTGGTTGAAAAAACCACTCCTTCAGCGAACAACGCTAGTTCAAACAACGCCAGTTCCAACAACGCTAGTTCCAACAACGCTAGTTCTAACAACGCCAGTGCTAACAACGCCAGTTCAAACAACGCCAGTTCAAACAACGCCAGTTCAAACAACGCCAGTTCCAACAACGCGAGTTCATTTACCAGCATTCCGAAGATTGTACAAAGAACATTGTATCAAAGACAAACTACGTCTGTATACAGCGACACGAATCCTATTCCAATTGGATTGCCTCTCCCTGAAGGATCTTTCTACACCATTCAAGTCGGAGCGTTTCGCTTACCTGTTGCAAATAACACATTCAATCAATTTGCTCCCGTTTACGCAGAGCGCCAAACAAACGGATTCATTCGTTATAGCACAGGATTTTTCACTTCATACACAGAAGCCATTCAGGCTCGAAATGACATTCGCCAAATGGGCTATGCCGATGCATTTATTGTTGCATACAAGAACCGTGAGCGCGTGCGCTACAGTGAGCTCATGACAGCAGAAGAAAAAACGCAAGCAAACACAGGAACAACGACTGCGCCTACTTCCCCATCATCTGCTGCACCTGCTTTAGATGTTAGTTACTATTCTGACCCATTGGCTGTTCCTGCAACCCTTATTGAAAAGACGGAAGGTATATTCTTTACTGTGCAAGTAGGTGTATATGGAAAGCCTTCGCGAAATACGATTCTGAACACCTACTCAGATCTACACGTAGAAAAACTTCAGAATGGTCAAATTCGATACACAAGTGGAAAGTTCCAAACCATTGCAGATGTCGTTAAGCAACGAGATTTCTGCAGAGCTAACGGCATTCCTGACGCATTTATTACCGCTTACAAAAACGGAAAAAGAATTACAGTTCCCGAAGCAAAGAAAGAATTAGGAATTCAATAAAATCGAAAGGAAAAACTTTTGAAGGAATTGATTTCAAATTTCCCGACTTAACTTTGGGGTAACAAACTTTGTTATGATAAAACACCTAATGCTCTTGAGCTTGATTGTCGCGCCTTTCTTAGGACAGACTCAACTTCAATTGAATGAAATACTCGCTTCGAATGACACCAATCAAATGGATGAATTTTTCGAGTTCGACGATTGGATTGAAATATACAATCCTGGTGGAATCATAAATTTAGCGGGATACTATTTGTCCGATAACCCACTTAATCTCATCAAGTATCAAATTCCTGCAACAGATCCCGGCGCTACAACTATGCTTCCTGGAAGTTTCAAAGTTTTTTTTGCAGACAATGACAATCTGACTCAAGGAGCACTTCACACAAACTTTACATTAAGCAGAAACGGAGAAAAAGTATTCTTAACCGCCCCAGATGGTGTAACTATAATCGACCAAATCGACTATCCTGAAATGGCTACCGACATTAGTTATGGTCGTGCCTGCGAGGCTTGTACAAGCTGGCAATATTTCAATAATGTTACCTATTCCGCTCCTAACGTAGAACAAACTCCAATTGCACAATTACTATTTATTAATGAAGTTCAGCCGGAAAACACTGGCATTTATCACGACCCTGAATTCGAATACGACCCATGGCTTGAAATATACAACCCCAACACTTTTCAAATCAATTTGGGTGGTTATTTCCTGAGCGTTGACGGAACTCCAACACAGTGGCTTATCCCAACGAACGAACCGTTTAACACCGTAATTGCTCCAAATAGTTTTAAAGTATTCTGGTGCGACAACGATCTGGCTTTTGGCGCAAACCACTCTCCTATTGTTTTGAACCCCGCAGGAGGCACAGCTACGCTCACTGGGCCTGACGGCACAACTCTTGTGAGTTCATTAACCTGGGGAGCTCTTTCACCAGGAACAAGTGCTGGTTGTTCAACAGACGGCGCACCAACTATCACCACCTTTAATCCGGCTACTCCGATAAACACCAATAGCCTAATTTTTATTACTCCAGAGCCTGTTGTTATAAATGAGGTTATGGCTGATAATGTTTTAACATTCACAGATAACTATGGTGAATTTGATGACTGGGTTGAAATCTACAACCCGCTAACCTACGACGTGAGTTTGGCTGGTTATTACTTAAGTGATGACAGTAATAATCCTAGGAGATGGCAAATTCCAACAACATTCGTAGACAGTGTCACCGTGCCCGCTCTCGGTTGGCTCACCTTTTTTATTGACGACAGTGGAACACAGGGAGTAAGACACGCAAGCTTTAACTTAAATAACAACAACGAGTTTATTGGATTATACAGTCCAGATGGTTTAACCCGTGTAGATGAAATCGCGTGGATGCATATGGACCGCGATACAAGTTTTGGTCGTTATACAGATGGAAGTCCTGAATGGGTAAACTTTATTGTTACTACCCCTGATTTTTCGAATAATCAGGGTGTCATTAGTGTTCAAGAAACGAATTCTACGAAGAAATTCTTTTCGGTTTATCCGAATCCAACAAGAGGAATTGTGCAATGCTCGAAAAAGAGCAACATTCGCGTATATACCATTCAAGGAAATTTGGTTGAAAACCTATACGGGGTTTGGCAAATTAATTTCAGCAACTATGGTGCTGGAATCTATATTGTGACCGATGAAGAAGGGAATAAACTAAGAGTGATTAAAGAATAGATTAATTAATCATTCAACTCCCATGTATTTATGAATTTGAAGACCCACACGCCAGTGTGGGTTTTTTAATACCCAATCGAAAATAAGCGGAAGGTTTTCTTCTCTTTTATCCCATTCTGGTTGCATGAACCATTGCGCATTTTCATTCATACGTGCAGCCATTTCATGCGACCAAGTCAAATCTGTTTTATGAAAAATGACAACCTTCAATTCATTCGACAATTCGAAATACTCCTCAAGCGGAACCTTAAACTTTTTTGGTGAAAAGGTTATCCAATCGAAAACCCCTGTCAGTTTCTGAGTGCCACTTGTTTCCAAATGAATTCTCAAACCCACGTTGCGCAAGGCTTCCGTAAGGGGAGCAAGATCATGTAAAGTGGGTTCACCACCGGTTACAATAACTACTTTCACCCCGCTTCCAACGGCTGCTTCCACCAAGGTGTTTAATGAAACAAGTGGATGCTTCTCTTTGTCCCAACTCTCCTTCACATCACACCAAACACAACCAACGTCACATCCGGCCAATCGAATAAAAAAGCTTGGAACACCGGTATAAACGCCTTCACCTTGAACACTCGTGAAGGTCTCCATAACAGGATATTTCACTTCAGAACTCACGCCTTAATTTTTCCAATTAAATCGTAGTGCTCTCCACGAATAATTTCAATATCTGCAAAATCACCTACGCGTAAATATCCTTCAGACTTTGGAACAACTACCTCGTTGTCTACTTCAGGAGAATCGAACTCTGTGCGACCAATGTAATAGTCACCTTCTATTTTATCTATCAAGACCTTGAAGGTCTTACCTACTTTCGCTTCGTTCAATTCTAATGAAATGTGTGATTGAACTTCCATTATTTCATCTGCACGCTTCTTCTTCGTCTTCGCTGAAACATCATCGTTCAAAACGAATGCAGAAGTATTCTCTTCATGACTGTAAGTAAATACACCCAAACGCTCGAAACGCGATTGTTCAATCCACTTCAAAAGTTCTTTGTGATCAGCTGCAGTTTCACCAGGGAATCCTGTAATCAACGTTGTACGAATTGCAATGTCCGTAACCTTCATTCGAATGTCCTGTATAAGCGCATCGGTCTTCTCGCGTGTAATACCGCGCTTCATGGCTTGCAACATTTTTGTTGTTCCATGTTGAAGCGGCATATCTAAATACTTACAAATATTATCACGCTCATTCATCACATCAAGCACATCCATCGGAAACCCGCTTGGAAAGGCATATTGCAAACGAATCCAATCGATGCCTTCCACATCGGAAAGACGTTTCAACAATTCTGAAAGAGTTCTTTTCTTTTCAATATCTAATCCGTAGAAGGTTAAATCTTGAGCAATAAGCACCAATTCCTTGGTACCATTGGCCGCCAAAGATTTCGCGTTTTTCACCAACTGATCCATTGGAGTACTCACGTGCTTTCCGCGCATAAGCGGAATGGCGCAAAACGAACACGGACGGTCACATCCTTCCGAAATTTTAAAATAGGCGAAATGACTCGGCGTAGTTAGCAAACGCTCTCCCACCAATTCAGTTTTATAATCCGCCTTCAATGTTTTCAGTAAGCGAGGAAGATCACGTGTTCCGAAGAACGCATCTACTTCCGGAATATCCTTTTCCAATTCGGGCTTGTAACGTTCGCTCAAACATCCCGTCACATAGAGCTTCGAAACATTTCCTTTCTCCTTCTCCTTTGCCCACGCCAAGATTGTATTGATACTTTCTTCCTTCGCGTTATCAATGAAACCGCAGGTATTGATAATCACGATTTCCGAATCGCTCTCCTCAGATTCATGCTCTACGTCGAAAGAATTGGCCTTCAATTGCGCCATCATGACTTCCGAGTCGAAAATATTCTTTGCGCAACCCAAGGTTACTACGTTCACCTTGTTTTTCTTGAGGGTCTTCGTTTTCATTACTTTGATTTTCCAGCGAATAAACTATCTACAAACTCGAATCTATTGAAGACTTGAAGGTCTCCGGCCTGCTCTCCTACTCCAATGAAGCGGACAGGTATATTGAATTGATCTGAAATTCCTATGACTACCCCACCTTTTGCGGTCCCGTCAATTTTTGTAATGGCCAAAGATGAGACTTCTGTTGCCGCGGTAAACTGCTTCGCCTGCTCAAAAGCATTCTGTCCAGTTGAACCGTCTAAAACAAGCATGACATCATGTGGTGCGTTCGGAACTACCTTTTGCATCACACGCTTGATTTTCGAAAGCTCGTTCATTAAACCAACCTTGTTATGCAATCTTCCTGCTGTATCAATGATTACAACATCGGCATTTTTTGAAACTGCCGATTGTAAGGTGTCAAATGCAACTGCTGCAGGATCAGCGTTCATGGCCTGAGCCACTATGTCAACATTGGCGCGCTCTGCCCAAATCTTCAATTGGTCAATGGCTGCTGCGCGAAATGTATCTGCTGCACCCAATACCACTTTCTTTCCTTGTTGTTGAAGTTGGTAAGCCATCTTACCAATGGTGGTGGTCTTACCTACACCGTTCACACCCACAACCATGATTACATAAGGCATTCCATCTGTAGCTGGAATGAAAATCTCTTCGCTCTCTTCTCCATCATGACCTACCAGCATCTGCGCAATTTCGTCACGCAAAACCTGATTCAATTGATCCGTTGGCATCGACTTCTCTTTGCGAA
This sequence comes from Flavobacteriales bacterium, assembly GCA_044374295.1. Taxonomy (GTDB): domain Bacteria; phylum Bacteroidota; class Bacteroidia; order Flavobacteriales_D; family Sanyastnellaceae; genus CAIZGX01. The sequence goes on from JBILOU010000002.1 coordinate 64,996, forward strand.
CGCGCTCTTGAATTCTTTTTATGATTTTCTCTGTGGTATCGATTCCTACATCCGATGTAATTAGAATTTCTTCCAACTCATCTAACATCTCATCGTCTATGTGCGCTTTGCCCGTAATGATACGAGCTAGCTTACCGAAAATACCTTCCCGGGTGCGTTCAAGACCAAGATCTAGCTTGTCTTTTTTTTCTTTCGAAAAGAGGCGTTTGAAGAAACTCATAGTTTAGGTCTAAAATAAAAAAAAGGCCTTTCCAAAGGAAAAGCCTTTTAAAGTATTTCTAACAGCGATTAGCCTTTAGCAAACCACTCGCCGATTTTATCGTTGTGTACAATCTCTTCCTTGAAGGAATAAGAGCCAGTCTTCGCAGACTTTACCATTTTTATTACTTTGGTGTGGTTCTTACCACCACCAGTTTGCAGGGTCGCAACTACTTTCTTTGCCATGACTTAAGCTTATTTGATTTCTTTGTGAACCGTCATTCTCTTCAAAATCGGGTTGAATTTTTTCTTCTCTAAGCGCTCAGGCGTATTCTTCCTGTTCTTAGTAGTGATGTAGCGGCTTGTGCCGGGCATGCCAGACTCTTTGTGTTCTGTGCACTCCATTATAACTTGTATTCTATTACCTTTCTTAGCCATTGTTGCAGAAATTGGACGGCAAATATACGTAGAATATTGAGAATTGCAACTTTGGTATTCATTTTTTTAGAGTATTCTAAACTCTCACACACCGAATAGCCACAAATCTATGTTAATAAGACACTACACCCCCTGCTTTTTCTGTTGTTCTACTTAATAATTTCACACATCCATACATCCGTACATTTTGGCTAAAAAAAGAAAAGGCGAAGTCGACACTTCCGCCGAATTTGAAGATAGAAACGAACACTTGCAACGCGACGTCCGCTCCATGCGCATAGCCGGACTTGCTATTCTCTTATTTTCAGCATTTACTGCATTAGCTTGTGTTTCCTATCTATTCTCTGGTACTCACGACCAACAACTTTTTGTTGGAAGCGGTGGGTTGAACGAATCGTTTCATAACTGGATGGGCGGATTAGGCGCGCGCTTAGCTCATGCACTTATGTTTCATTTTGCGGGAATTGCAGCGCTTTGCATTCCGCTATTAACCTTCCTTGTTGGCATGCGCATGCTAACCGGAAAGCATCTTCTTCCTTTTCTAAAAACACTGCGTGTAAGTGTGGGCGTCATGCTCTTTCTTCCATTGGCCATCGGATTCTTTGCACACCGCACCAACCCCATTCCTTTCGATCATATTGAAATCTTAGTTAACGGATTATTCGTTGGCGGATACGGTGTTGTTGCCACACATTTTTGTGTTTCAAATTTGGGATGGATGGGCACCCTATTCGGAATTCTGTTCGTTGTATTGGTATTCTTCATCGTGAATTTCAATCATCATGTAGACACCTTCATTGCTAGATTGGGTGTGCTTTTCAGATCGAAACCAAAGGCAGACAAGCCGAGAATTATCGAAGAAGAGGAGGAAGAAGAAGCGCCGTTTCAACCCGTTGTAAATACTCAAGAAACAACCGTTGAAGTAAAGGCCGAAGCCGTTCCAAATTATACCCCAGAGCCGGAACCCGAGCCTGAACCAGAAGTCTATGAAGTAATTTCCGATGAAGACATTCCAACTTCAACAACATCGGCAAGTTTCGACTTTGAAAACCCGTTAAATCCACAACCCACTTTTGAATTAATTCAGGAAGAGGACGAAGAAAAAAAAACGACGGATGAATTTGAACTAAGTCCTGTTTCTTCAGGAAATTCAACCATCTTCGAAGAGGATGATATGGGTGATTTAGGGATTGAAATTGCTCCAACGGTTCAAGCCGAAGAGCTCAGTTCAGATGAAATTGAAAGTACTGAATTCGGTGAGTACGACCCGAAATTAGACCTTTCACGCTACCAACTTCCATCCATAGATCTCTTGCAGAACTATGGCGGAAACGGCCCTCAAATTTCAAAAGAAGAACTCGAGGAAAACAAGAACCGAATCATTGAAACGCTCAATCACTACAAGATTGAAATAGCGAAGATCAAAGCGACCATCGGACCAACTGTTACATTGTACGAAATTGTTCCCGCGCCAGGCGTTCGTATTTCGAAAATTAAAAGTTTGGAAGACGACATTGCGCTTTCGCTTGCTGCACTCGGCATTCGTATCATTGCACCTATTCCTGGAAAGGGAACAATTGGTATTGAAGTTCCGAACAGCAGACCCGACGTGGTTTCTATGCGTTCGTTAATCGCAAGCGACAAGTTCCAAAATGCAGACATGGAACTTCCATTGGTGTTAGGAAAAACCATTTCCAACGACATCTTCGTTACCGACTTAACCAAGATGCCTCACTTACTTATGGCTGGTGCTACTGGACAAGGTAAGTCTGTTGGTTTAAATGCAATCCTAGTGTCGCTCCTTTACCGCAAGCATCCTTCGCAAGTGAAGTTCGTATTGGTTGACCCTAAGAAAGTGGAACTTACCCTTTTCAATAAAATTGAAAGACACTTCTTAGCGAAGCTCCCCGACGAAGCGGAAGCGATTATTACCGACACAAGCAAAGCAGTGAAGACGTTGAATTCATTGTGTGTTGAAATGGATGAACGATACGGTTTGCTAAAAACAGCAGAGTGTCGAACCATTAAAGAGTATAACGCGAAATTCATTTCAAGAAAATTAAATCCGAACAACGGACACCGCTTCCTTCCCTACATCGTATTGGTCGTGGATGAGTTCGCAGATTTGATCATGACCGCGGGTCGCGAAGTTGAGACACCTATTGCCCGACTTGCACAATTAGCGCGTGCAATTGGTATTCACTTGATCATTGCGACTCAACGTCCTTCTGTAAACATCATCACAGGTACCATCAAAGCCAACTTCCCGGCGCGTATAGCGTTCCGCGTAACCTCGAAAATTGACTCGCGTACGATTCTCGATGCTGGAGGGGCGGACCAATTAATTGGTAGAGGAGATATGCTTTTAAGTACGGGTAACGATTTGATTCGTCTACAGTGTGGATTCGTTGATACACCTGAGGTGCAGGCCATTACTGAATTCATTGGAAGTCAGCAAGGTTACGCCCATGCTTTCCATCTTCCTGAAGTTGCTGATGAAAATTCAATGGAAATTGGTAATTTTGACAACTCGGAACGCGATTCATTGTTCGAAGAAGCGGCCAAGGTCATTGTGTTAAGTCAACAAGGATCAGCCTCTCTTCTTCAACGCAAATTGAAATTGGGTTATAACAGAGCAGGCCGTTTGATAGACCAATTGGAAGCTGCAGGTGTTATTGGCCCCTTTGAAGGAAGCAAGGCTCGAAAGGTTTTAATACCCGATGAGATCGCTTTGGAACAGTTCTTGAAAACCTTGCGTGATTAATAAAAAAACAAAATGAAAAATCTATTTCTAGCGTTCGCACTTCTTGCAACGTTCTCTCTTCAAGCACAGACCTCTAAAGAAATCTTAGATAAACTTTCTACCAAAGCGAAATCGTGGGCAACCACCTCTTCAGACTTCAGTTCTGAATTAAGCAATCCGAAAACTGGAAAAGTGACCAAGCAAAACGGCACTGTAAAAGTGAAAGGAAAAAAATACCAACTTGCGCTTCCAGACTATTCTGTATACTGTGACGGCGCTACTGTTTGGACTTACAATAAAAAATCAAACTCGTGTTCAATCGATAACTTAGCCGACGTGAAAGACGGTGGTTTCGATCCTTCTGAGATGTACACCATTTGGAACAAGGACTTCAAACACGAAATGAAAAACACCAACGCAACTGTTGATGGTGTTGCCTGTTACGAAATCGCTCTATACCCTTTGAACCCAAAATCGAAATCATTTCATACCGTAACTCTTTTCGTTGACAAAGCGAAAATGGAACTTACCAAGGTAAATGTAGTTACTCGCGAAAACGCAAACGTGACGTACAAGATTAAAAACTTCAAAGCGAATCCCGCAATCAACGAAGGAGACTTCAAATTCAATCAAGCAGGATTCCCAGGTGTGAAGATGGTGGACAACCGCTTGTAAGCGGATGACACAACACGTTGTGATGACAATCTTCGATTGATGACCGCAAGCGGATGACGCTATGCGATGGGGAATTTCAGGATATTTAGTGTGTGTTCTTCTGCTGAATTGGGTTCGACTTGAAAGTCATATTCCCAGGAGGCGAATTTTGGAAGACTCATGAGAATACTTTCGGTTCTGCCTCCGGTTTGAAGACCGAAGAGCGTTCCTTTATCGCAAACCAAATTAAATTCAACATAACGACCTCTGCGAAGCAATTGCCATTGCTTCTGTTGCTCGGTAAACTCCAGAGTCATATTCGCTTCAACAATGGGTAAATACGCCTTGTTGAAGGTGTGACCTACAGCATTATTAAACGCCCAAAGTTCTTCCATTGTTTTCTGCTCGGAAGGCTTCTGATAATCGTAAAAAATCCCACCTACTCCACGGGTTTCTTTTCTGTGTGGAATGAAGAAATACTTGTCGGCCCACAACTTAAATTCTTCGTGATTCATGCCGTGTGTATCACAAACGTTTTTCATTTCAGAATGAAAAAAATCGCGTTGCTCTTCGTTCACATAAATAGGAGTTAGATCTATTCCTCCGCCAATCCATTGGTCTCCCGCATCACTTTCGAAATAACGCACGTTCATGTGAACAATAGGAATATGTGGCGAAAATGGATGAATAACCAAAGACACACCAGTTGCGAAAAACGTTTTAGCATCAGGATGCATGCGATCTTTCATCATGGGTGGAACAGGACCTGTAACTGCAGAAAAATTCACTCCGCCTTTCTCAATTAACGAGCCGTTCATTACACGCGTTCTTCCACCACCGCCTCCTGTATGCTTCCAAATATCTTCACGAAAATCGGAACCGTCGAAGGTTTCCAATGCCGCGCAAATACTGTCTTGAATTTCGAGTAAGTCGCTAACTACTTTATGCTGAAACGGTGTTAAACTTATTTCAAGTTGTTCTTCAATCCCCATCTTCCATTCATTTTTTGAATCACATTCACGTAGGCATTCTCATATCCGGATTCAGGACCTGTCTTGAAAAATTCAAATCCTAGAGCTATCAATCCTGTTTGATCTATTTCATTCAAATGACTTCCCACTTCGGTCCCAAAAAGTTGAAGACCTGTTCCGTAATACAAAACAATGTCGTGCATAATTGCAGAGAACTCATCGGGTTCCGATTGGAACTCTTTGCGGTAAGCCGCAATCCATTTCAAATTATCTAAGTTGTAATAATCCAAACTAATGCTTTTCGTCGCGACGTTTTTCGAACCTTGCTCCACTCTATTTTCGCTAACGTTCGATTCTCCACCAACGAAATTCACATTCAATCCAGTCAGAGCGGTTGTAAGCGATGTTCCTGTCTTCTCATCTGAAGTCATGTCAAGAACCACCACGTTCTTGTTGGCTTTCTTTATAAAGTCATACAACTTCACGCAATTTTGAGAAATATCGAAAGACTTTAATGAGTCGCCACCTTCCGCCAAGAATCCACTTAGGGCTGCTTCATTTGAAAAATCATCTTTACCCTTCGCGTAGGCTCCAACAATAATTGAGTTCGGAAATTCTTGTTTTGCAAATCCGGCTAGATAATACCACTGTGAATTATTTCCTGGATAAGCCTTACTCATATTTTCAGAAAGGAGTAAGATTTTGTTACTCATTTTAACAGGAATAACCATGTGCGAATTTCTTTTCGAAACCCACTTGGCTACTTCTTGAATCGGGTCTTTAAACAAAGGACCTATAACAACATCTGCATTCACTTCTTCGCATCGTTCAACTCCACGCTTTCCTGCTTCAACGCTGTTTCCTACATCGAATAAATAAACGGTCGCATTTACATTTCTATTTTGCAACTCATCTTGGGCCATCATAGCACCACGATACATATTGATCGCAACATTTCTCAACTTAACCGAACGCTCGTCAAGCGAGTCATTACTCATTTGATAAGTTGAAAAAGGCAATAACAGGGCTATTGCATAAGAATCTTTTTTCGAAGAAATGGAAGTGCGAGAAGTATCTTTCTTGCTTTCAACAGCAATAACACCGTCATACTCCGGATAAGTCTCAGAAACCTCCGAACCAATTGGCTTCACATAATTTGGCAAACATATGCGCTCGCCTAATTTAACTGTTATGACCAAACCTGGATTAAGTGCCTGAATCTCGGCAATAGTGATTCCGTAAATACGCGAAATACGATAAAGGGTCTCACCTGCAGCAACCACATGGTTGTTTTTGCAATTCTGCGCAAAAGCCGAAGTGCTTACCAATACCAAAAGAAAAATGTATCCAATTCTTTTCATTAACCTAAAGGTAACAATTTTTATTCCCATTCAATCGTTGCCGGAGGTTTGCTGCTGATGTCATAAACCACGCGGTTCACCCCTTTCACTTTATTGATGATATCGTTACTCACTCTCGCTAGGAACTCGTAAGGCAAATGCGCCCAGTCTGCGGTCATACCGTCGGTGCTCGTTACTGCGCGCAACGCAACTGCATTCTCATATGTGCGCTCATCGCCCATAACGCCAACACTCTGCACAGGAAGGAGGATTGCGCCTGCTTGCCACACTTCGTCGTAGAGATTCGCTTCTTTCAATCCATTGATCCAAACGGCATCTACTTCTTGAAGCACACGCACTTTTTCGCGCGTGATATCTCCTAAAATTCGAATACCTAGGCCTGGACCTGGGAACGGATGACGCGATAAAATTGCATTTGGAATTTCAAGCTCACGCCCTACTCTTCTTACTTCGTCTTTGAACAACAAGCGAAGCGGTTCAACCAACGAAAGCTGCATGTAATCTGGAAGTCCGCCCACGTTGTGGTGACTCTTGATTGTTTGCGAAGGACCACCGGAAACAGAAACCGATTCAATCACATCTGGATAGATGGTTCCTTGTCCGAGCCATTTCGCTCCTTCCACCAATTTACTTTCGGCATCAAATACATCGATGAATGTTTTGCCGATTGCTTTTCTCTTCGCCTCTGGATCTGACAACCCCTTCAATGCGTCGTAAAACAATTCGCTCGCATCGACACCCTTCACGTTCAAACCTAAATGCAAATAGCTGTCTAAAACGCTTTCGTATTCGTCTTTGCGAAGCAATCCGTTATTCACGAAAATGCAGTATAAATTTTTTCCAATGGCTTTATGAATAAGCACTGCAGCTACGCTGCTATCTACGCCGCCGCTTAGACCAAGGATTACTTTATCGTCGCCTAATTTAACTTTCAGATCGGCAATGGTTTCGTCGGCGAAAGAAGCCGGCGTCCAGTCTTGCTTACATCCGCATACATCAACAACGAAGTTCTTCAACATGATTCCACCGTCTGTTGAGTGGAACACTTCCGGATGAAATTGCACTCCGAAAACCGGACGGTCTTTGAAGGCGTATCCTGCAACTTTAACGTTCTCTGTACTGCAGATGATATCCATGTTTTCGCCAAGCCCTGTAATGGTATCTCCGTGCGACATCCACACTTGTGAATTATCGGGAATGCCTTGAAACAAAACATGATTCGCTTGGTGACTAATTAAATTTGCACGACCGTATTCACGATGTGTGCTGCGCTCTACTTTTCCTCCGTTCATGTGCGCCATCAGTTGCGCTCCGTAACAAATTCCAAGCATTGGAAGATTCGGATTAATTTCGAAAACCGCAGGTAGCGGCGCTCCTTCTTGATGAACGCTGTATGGACTTCCAGAAAGAATTACACCTACACAATTTTCTGGAATTGAAGTCACCTTGTTCCAAGGTTTAATCTCACAGTAAACGTTGTGTTCGCGCAAGCGACGTGCTATAAGTTGGGTGACTTGCGAACCGAAGTCGAGGATAAGAACTAATTGATGCATGCGCGCAAATTTACGGCTTAAATTTGTTGTCATGGAAGAATTATTACCGTTGATGAACAACTACAAGTTAGTCTTGGGATCGGGCTCTCCGAGAAGGAAGGAATTGTTGGCTGGCATGGGACTAAAATTTGAAGTTAGGGTTTCCGATGTAGACGAAAGCATTGATCCTTCTTGGCCCTTGACGGAAGTGGCTCAGCGCTTAGCGGAAAGGAAGGCCGAGGCTTTGTTGGAAACCGCATCAGCCAACGAGTTGGTGATAACCGCAGACACTGTTGTTCATGTTGAAGGAACCTTATTAAATAAGCCTGCAGACTTCGAGGAAGCATTAAGTATGCTGAAGCAATTAAGTGGAAGAAGTCATGAAGTATACACGGGCGTGTGCATCTCCACTTCCACCTGGAAACATTCGTTTACCGATTGCACGAAGGTGACCTTTGCCGAGATGAGAGAAGCTGAACTTCGTCATTACATTGAGCATTACAAGCCCTTCGACAAAGCAGGAAGCTACGGTGCTCAGGATTTCATTGGTTTAGTTGGAATAGTGAATTTGGAAGGAAGTTACTTCAATGTCATGGGATTGCCTACGCACAGGATCTATTCGACGCTGAAGGAACGCTTCGGGAAGGAATAGAAAAAAAATTTGAAATATAGGAATGTCGGTTTACATTTGCACTCCTCGTAAAAGAGGAACAGCCGTTAGGAAAGGTGGGTGAGTGGCTGAAACCAACAGTTTGCTAAACTGTCGTACGGGAAACTGTACCGGGGGTTCGAATCCCCCCTTTTCCGCAACAAAACTCCCGAGAAATCGGGATTTTTTTTTCTTGAATTTTAAACATGAAGTATATTGTAGAATTCATAGAAAATAAACCACTCCTCAGCATTGTTTGCTTGGGCCTTTTGACTCGTTTCAGTTTAGCAGGCTTTACCACCCTTGGAAACGATGAGGTCTATTATGTTCAATACGCTCGCTACCTCGAACTGAGCTATTTCGATCACCCTCCATTTGTAGGGTACCTTATTCGCCTCACGACATTCAATCTGAATTTTATTTATTCGGAAATGTTTGTCCGATTGGGTTCCATTTTTATTGGAACATTGAACACAATACTTTTATTCAAATTAGGTCAGCGCATCCACAACAAACAGACAGGAATCTACGCCGCACTTCTTTACACAACTTCGTTTTATTGCTCTATAGCAGTTGGGACATTTATTCTTCCAGACACATCGCTCTCGCTTTTTTGGATTTTAGCACTCTATTCGTTCACCTGTTTCATTCAATCGGAATTCAACTCGAAGAAGCAAATGTTCTTTTTTGCAATTACCTGCGCTGGGGCCTTGTTTTCCAAATATCACGCTGTGTTTCTTTTGTTTGGCGCAGCAATATATTTCCTCATAAATAAGCCTCAATTATTCACACGAAGTTACATTTGGTTGTTCGCGCTTTTCACTCTTTTGCTTATTAGCCCTATAGTCTATTGGAATTTTACAAGTCCTTTTTCAGGAATCAATTATCACCAATCCCGTGTTGGGAGCAGTTCGTGGCTTCCCAATTTCGTGAATTTCCCAAAAGAATTATTCGGACAAATCTTTTATAATAATCCGTTTAACGTCGTAATTATAGCACTTTCAATTATTGGATTGAAAAGAAAAAAAGAATTATGGACGAATAAATATATTCAAGCGCTTCTTCTTTTTTCAATTCCACTTATAGTAACCACCTTAATTCTCTCATTTTATAATTCAACCTTGCCTCATTGGAGCGGCCCATCATATTTTTCCTTGATTCTCATTGCAGCTTATTATTTGAGTAAAGAGAAAGAGGAACATCTTCAACGCAGGAATAAAAGATGGTTGAAAGCAGCTTTAACGCTTGCTATTATTGGAGTTCTTTTCGTTCTATTTCAAGTTACCACAGGCCATTTCAATTTATCGAAATCAAACCAACCAACCAAGGAAGGAAAAAACGACCCAACAGTTGATTTAGGAATGTGGAAAATTATTGGAGAACAGATTCAAGAAGAAATCCTTGATTTTGAAAAAACGCTTCCTTCAGGACAAAAAGTATCAATATACACGCACAATTGGTTTCCTGCGGCACACTTAGACTATTACGCAGTTTCGCGCATGAGTCACAATTTATTTGTTTTTGGCCAACCAAATTCACTTCACGATTTTGCCCGAACGAATTCATTAAAGCCAGCCTTGCAACCGGGTGAAAGTGCCCTTTACATTACTACTTCTAATCATTACTGTCTCCCTGAGAAAAAATTATTGAATTCATTTCAAAGTACTATTGGACCAAAAATCATAAACATTCACAAAGGAAATACGACAATGAATGTTTTTATTTGGGAGCTTCGGTGTCTAAATTAGAGATTTCAATTACCTCGGGGGCATGAATCACTTCGAGATCAATCCTTCGAATCAATTGCAAGAGATTCATTAAGCAAGTTCCCGTTACATAGTTCTTTTCTTCCTATAAAACGCCATCACAATCAACGGAGAAAACAACAACTCGGCGAATAAGGCTATGAAGAGCGTGAGACTCACCAATAAGCCAATGTAATGCGTTCCTAGAAAGTCGCTGAATATTAAGGTGAGGAAACCGCCGCTGAGGATGAGCGTGGTGACAATCATGGCTTTTCCTGTTGTGAGGAAGGTACGCTTAACGGCGTAGTGAACGCTGAGTCCTTCACCCAACAAACTGCGGACGCGAGCCAAGAAATGAATGGTGTCATCTACCGCGATTCCGAAAGCGATGTTGAAAATAATACTTGTACTCACCTTCAACGGAATGCCCGTGAATCCCATGATTCCCGCGACAATTAACAACGGAAATAAATTCGGAAGAATGGTCAACGGTATCATGCGCCACGACTTGTAGACGATACCCATGATGATTCCGATAACCAAGACACTGATGAGCAAATCCCAAACGGTGTTCTCGATTAAGCTGCGATTGTTGACGTCGATCAAATGCGCTGTTCCGGTGATTTTTCGATTCGATAAATCGGGACAGTTCTGATCCATGAACGCAATTAGTTTCTGATTGCAAGAATCGAAATGAAGTCTTCCAATATCTCCAACCTTTCCGCTAATGCGAAGCGTCCGCGTGCTATCGTTATACGCCATTCCTGTTGCGCGAGTAATGGGTCCTTGTTGCAACAATTCTTCAATGGCTCTAATCTCTTTCAGACTATCTGGAATGACATAATATTCTTCCATTCCGAAATTCAGCGTCTTGTTCGCTTCCTTTACCAATTGCGCATAGCCGAGCATGGCTCCTACTCCGTATTCATTGCGCAAATAGGACTCAAGTGTATCGAGTTGTTTCAACACTTTCACCGATTGAATGGCAGAATCGTTCGGCATAACAATGCCCAATTCAAACGGACGACACCCCGCGAATTCCTTTTCCATAAAAGAAAATTCTTGCTTCAAAACGTGGTCGTCTTTCAAGTCTTCCAACATCTTGTTGTCTACCACAATGGTGGAAACACCCCAAGCACTTAGACCCAAAAGAACAACTCCAGCAATCCAAATCTTCTTGCGATTTCGGAGTATCCAAATAAAACTGTTGTGCAATTTCGAAGTCCAAAAATCATCCGACATGGCGAAGTCGTTCATGCGCTTCGGCTTGCCTAAAATCAATATAGCTGGAAGCAGTGTGTACGTCAGTCCGTAGGCCAAGAGTACTCCAACGGCAGTGTATATTCCAAAATCAGAAATGGGTTGAATGTTGGAAAACACCAAAGTGAAAAATCCAATAGCCGTCGTTAACGCAGTCAAAAAAGTAGCCAAGCGAATGCTCTTAAACGCATAACGAATGGCTTCAATTTTCTCCTTTCCTTTTCGAAGCTCTTGCATATACTTCGTGAGCACATGCACCGAGTCACTCATTCCAACGACAAAAAGAATCGTAGGCAAGACAGTAAGCATTAGATCCAAATCTTTGCCCATGAACTTCAAGAATCCGAGCGTCCAGATAATGCTCAACAACACCACCGTTGTTGGAATAATGATTCCCCATCCGCTTCGGAAAGCGATGAACAAGAAGATGGTGGTAAGGACTAAACTAATAGAAATGAAGAGCGCCAATTCTTTAATCATGAGCTCTACGTAGAGCTTCTGTCCGAGGGCGCGGCCAATGACGTGGGATTTTTTGAATTGAAATTTATTGACTTCCGCTTGAATATTTTTTGCCAGGTCGTCGCACTTTTCCTTGCTTAACATTTGCGTATGCTTCATGTTAATGGCCACCGACCTTCCGTTCGTTCCGAAAAACACACCTACGTATGAAGGCGAATTCCAAATGGTCACGGAATCTTGTTTGAAGGATTGAGCTGAATTCGCAGAAAGCAACGGTGTTTCGAACACCCCGCCGAACAAGGGATCTACGGCGTAAGTCATTAACGAAGTTGGACCTACACATTCTTCCACATTGGGCAACGCTTGTAACTTCTTGGTAAGTGAGTCGACGTGAGAAAGAAACGTTGAATCGAAAATGCTTCCTTCGTTCTCAAGAGCCACAATGAAGAAGTCGTTATCTGTTTCGAATGACTTTCGGAACTCTAAATAATATTCGGTTTCAGGATCGTTCTTCGGGAAGAAATCTTCAAAATCATAATCGAATTTGAGAAGGGAAATCAAGTATATGGAAGTCATGGTTCCCAACGCAATGAATGCGATGGAAAGCCAGGAAATTCGAACGTCAGACATTTTCATACTCTTCCAACAATCTTACTTCGAAAAGGTTTTCAATTCGTGATTATTTAATGAAGGCGCTCAAGCGCGTCTTTTCCTTTCGCAACAGGGATATGGCATTCGCTTCTTCCCCCTTCAACAAAAACTGAATGGCTTCCGCGGTTGGTAATTCTTCTTTCGAGTGAACCGGTTCTCCCAACAACTCCAAATCTGACTTCAACAAAAAATCTTCCCAAGTGGTCACGGCTCGCTCCAATCCTTCCAACGCATAATGCATCTCATACACCCCGCTCGCCTGAAAGACCTGTCTGAATCCAAGACTAATCGCTACTTCCAAAGCACGCAGATTCTCTAACCACGATGTTCCTTCAACCCACATGGCTTGAGACAACTTAACCTCTTCCACATTCAATCCGAACGTAATATCGGTTGACCATTCTTCAATTTTCTTCAGATGCTTCCGGCGCAGCAAACGCACCCCCATGCGCGAACGAAAGAGCTTTGCCTCTTCAAAAGCAGCGTTGTACAGGAACTCTTCCAGCTCCTCTTCCGTGACCACATCGTACTTTAAAAGAATAGATTCTCGCATATCCGAACAAAGCTATTAAAGTTGGTGTTATTTTTGTTTTAGAAATTTCACGATGAGAAAAACATTATTCGCCCTTTCACTACTCCTATTCAGCATTGCGGCTTTTGCCCAATCTCATGTCATTTCTGGAACAGCCACCTACCCTAACGGGACAGCGATTCGCTTGTGGAAAACCACAGGAAGATCGCTCGATGTGGCAGATTCCACGACCATAACAAACAACAGTTTTCAATTCAAAGGCGCCTACGGAGAAGGACTTTACGCGCTAGGCCTCACCCCTTCCAACATGGCCATAATAGCCATTGACAATGCAGAATTAGAGACCACTTTCGCCATTCAAGGCGCGCGCTGGGACAGCGGAATTTCATGCACGAAAGGAAATAGGAATCTTCTTTGGAATGAATACGTAAAGAAGGAAAACGAATTCACTCAAAAGAAAAAAGCGTTAAACATTCGTTGGAAAAAAGACAAAGATTCAACTGCAGAAAAAGAGCTGACCGATCTTGAAGCTTCATTCAACGCCTACCAATTGGAATGCATGCAGCGCGACAAACAGTCGATTAAAACTTCATTCGTTTCGCAACTCATCGACTGGAAGCGAGAACCTTCAAAAGAAAAAGCACATTATTGGGACAATCTGAATTTCAGCGACGCACGCGTGCTTCATTCGACCGTTTTAAACGATCGCATTCAAAATTTCATGAGACAATTTAGCAAAGGAACCGAAAGCGGTTTCATCGATTGCATTGGTCTCATTACTGAAAAAGCACACGTCAACGATCGCGTGTATGAATTTGTGTTGAATGAAATGCTCACTGGATTTTATGAAAGCGGAATGGAAAACATTACGCTTTACCTCATGGACAATTTCATTAATGAAGAGTCTTGCGGCGACGACAATTTCTCGAATGTGATTAAGCGAAACGCTGAAAGCATTGAACGCGTGAGCGTTGGAAAGACTCCTCCAAATATCACCGGCAACGACATGAACAACGTTGCTTTTGATTTGAAGAAGACTTGTGCTGCGAATCAATATACCCTTCTCATTTTCTGGAGCAGCTGGTGCAGTCACTGTAAAACAGAAGCCCCAAAGATTGCGAAGTTGAGTAAGGATTATGCTGGAAAGAAAATCGCTTTCGTGGGATACTCGGTAGACAACGATGCCAACGCATGGAAACAAGCGGTAACCGAAAGAGAATTCACTTTCACGAATTTATGTGGAATGCGCGGTTGGGATTCGAAAGGAGCAAAAGACTATCGAATTACGAAGACTCCTGCGTTCTTCATTCTAGACAAGAATATGCGCATTGTTGCGAAACCTAAATCTCCGGAAGAAATTGAAATGTTCTTCAAACTTTCAAAATAAATTCCGCTCTTCTTCCACAATTAATTTTTCTTGAAATCCCACAAGAAAAACTTCTTTCTGCGCACGTGTTAGCGCTGTATAAAGCCAACGATTCAATTCCAATCCGGCCATCTCGTCGGTCAGATATCCCTGATCTACAAACACACAGGGCCATTGTCCCCCTTGGGCTTTGTGACACGTAATCGCATAAGCGAACTTCACATGCAAGGCGTTGTAGTAAGGATCTTTTTGAAGTTGTTTTCGAAGTTGACCAACAGTGGTCGCCTCAGGATAATCAAGTGCACAGATCTGCCAAAGCTCTTGCATCTTCGCCTTCGACAACTGAGCCGATTCTTCCCAAATGGTGGTGCATAAAAGAATGACTTCCATCTCTGGCATTTCCGGATAGTCGGCCATTTTCACAATGGCCTTGCAAAAGCGAAAAGCGCCGCGTTCTTCAAACGATTTTACGCGAAGGATATTCAGAATATCTCCGTTCGCAATGAAGCCCACTTCCTTCGATTCCTTTTCATCGAGCCAAAAATAATTGTTCTTCAACACCATCATTCGATCTCCCGAATTGATCTCTTCTTCATTCCACAAAATACGCGCACGCACTTGTTGGTTGAACAAATTCGCGCGTTTGTTAGAGCGCGTAATGATTACCAAATCTTCAATTCCGTATTTCTGAAGGGCCTCTTCCACAACCGGCTGCATGTCGGTATCTACCCGATGAATGTCGTGAAAATTCAAGGTTGAAAATTGAGGCAATTCTTTTCCTTGACTCACGATTAATTCGCGCAAGGAAGTCGCATTGATTAAAATTCCAGAACCTTCTTTTTGACGAATGACTTCGAGCAATTCTATAGCGGCAATGTTCAACGAATAACTGTCGCGAAGCCCTTCCATATTCAACGCAGGACTTAACGGACATCCGACAGGAGGAAGCTGCGCGGTGTCACCGATGATGACCAGCCTGCAACGCTCGCCACTGTATACATGCGAGAGCAAATCGTCCAATAAACTTCCCGCATCGAAACTATCTTCTGAAAAAACAACGGTGTCTTGTCCAATCATGGAAGCCTCATCCACGAAGTAAACGGTATCTATGTTCTCATTTTCCTTCAACTCGAACCAAACGCGTCCGCTGCGATCCATGCGCTTCACATAGATTTCCTTGTGAATAGTGCTAGCCTTTCGGTTGGAATAATTTCCCAAGACCTTCGCGGCTCTTCCGGTTGGTGCGAGCAACACAGCATTCACGCGATGCTCTGCGAGCGCATCTACCATGGCTTTCACGCAGGTGGTTTTACCTGTACCCGCGTATCCTTTAATCATGAGCGCCAAGCGCGCTTTGGGCGAATACATCATTCGCGCAAAGGCATGGAAGAGTTTCTTTTGTCCTGCTGTAGGCGCAAAAGAAAAATTTTCCAGCAGTAAATGTTCGAATGCAGTGTGGCTCATGATTTTATTATCGCTTGCAAAGAAAGACCAAGCGCCGCAATGATGTAAATTAGCAGAGAAATTAATTATGCGTATTTTTTCAAGATGAACACTGAAACATTTCAAATTCCGACGGCTGTTGTAGAAAACAGCGCTCGTCTGCATGCCTCGCTGCATCTGGAATCTTTCTTTGTTTCCATTGCCTTCGCCCAACCTGAAGATGGAACGGTGGTATTTACGCATAACATATCGTTTCCGATTGGCGAAAGTATTCCTTTTGCTGAATCGGTTGCTTGGATTCAAAAACACTGGCCCAGCGCGGTTTTCAAGAAGACTATTCTCTCTGTAGAGCCCTTGGCATTCAACCTTATTCCAAAGGCTATGTTCGAGGAAAGTGCTTTGGAAGATTACCTTCCTCAAATATCTTCGAGCGAATTTTTGG
>JBILOU010000003.1:0-79522 GCA_044374295.1 Flavobacteriales bacterium
CTGCCCAAGGCAAAACTTCGAAGGTGCAAAGGTAAAAAAAGATATAGAAAAATGGTACTCCCATTTGCATTGCTGAAAACATTGCTTGCAGCGTACTTAAAAAGGGTACTGTCACCAACAATACCATGGACAAGTTCAATGCAATTTCGCTTACACCTCCAGTAGAATAAACTGCCAAAAGCAAAGGAACTGTTAACGCAAGCACTGCGAACCTTGAAGTTAATGCCAAGTATTTGTTGTAATCTTCCAAAGCCGTTGATGCACCAGCAGTTATAAAAGAAACCAACCAAGTCATTAACCATTTGATTCCAAAAAGAAAAACAACAAGTGAAACGCTAACCAAAAACTGATAAAAAGGAAGCAACGTAAATGTATCTGCGAAATATTTCTTGCTCACTAAAGTCAGCACCAAGCCTCCCATTAGAAAAAAGCAAATCAACATTCCAAAATTCTTCCATCCGTGTCCTTCTCTTCGGTCTTCTTGTTTGAAAAATCTTCTGCTTAACACCGAACGTAAAATCGCACGCAAGACCGTATTGTCGCGGTTTACCCACGCAATAACTCCTAAAGCAAAGACGAAGATGACTAACATCCAGTCTTCAGAAAGTTGATTGGCTATGCGAACGGTTGGATTCATTAACGAATCATTTTCAAGAATCCGATTTCACCCTCAGTAAGTGGTCTGTATCTTCCTCTTGTTAATTCCTTTTTCGTCAAACCAGCATACATAACGCGATCCAATTTCACAACGGTGTACCCGAAGTGTTCGAACATGCGACGTACAATTCTATTTCTACCGCTGTGGATACGAATACCCACTTGCTTCTTCGCATTAACGCCTTCCACATACTCAATCTCATCTGCTTTAATGAATCCGTCGTCTAAGACAAATCCTTCGCGCATCTGATCAATGTGTTCCGATCTAACCTTCTGATCGGTTTCAACGTGATACAATTTCGGGAATTCATGTTTCGGATGCATCAAGCGTTTCGCTAACTCACCATCGTTGGTAAACAACAACAATCCTGTGGTTGCGCGGTCTAATCTTCCAACCGGATAAATACGCTCTACGCATGCGTCCTTCACTAAATCCATTACCGTTCTTCTTCCTTCCGGATCTTCCATTGTGGTTAAGAATCCTTTTGGTTTATTCAACAAGAAGTAACGTAGTTTTTCTGGACGAAGAACGGCATCGTCGTATTTCACGACATCGTTTTTAGGATCGATCTTCAATCCCAATTCTTTCACCACAACACCGTTAACGTGAACCAAACCCAGTTCAATCAATTGATCGGCTTCTCTTCTCGATGCAACACCAGCGTTGCTTAAGAACTTATTCAAACGAATCAATCCTTCACGCTCGGTCTTGCTTATGTATGCCTTTTCAGGAACGAACTCTTTGTGAAGTCCGCCACTCTTTTCCTTCTTCTTCTCTTCTTTTATGCGCTCACGAGCGTTTGAACGATAAGGCTTCGGAGCATCTTCGTCGCGTACAAATTTCTTTGGTGCTTCAGTGCGTTTAGGTCTTGAGCCCAATACATTCTTCCCTCTATCGTGACGGCTTGTGTCCTTTGGCGCTTTTGCAGGACGCTCTGGACGTGCTGCAGCTTTCGGTTCTGGACGTTCGGCATTGAAACGACTCTCGTTTCTTCCACCTTGACGGTTTGAACGACCACCGCCTGTTGGTCTTGAACTTGCGGTTCCTCTTCCACCTTCACTTCTTCCTTCGCCACGTGCAGGACGATCTGAATAAGATGAACGCTCTGGGCGCTCGGTGCGTTCTGGTCTTGCTGATCCTGAGCGCGCTGGACGATCTGGACGTGAAGAACCTCCACGTGTCGGACGGTCAGGACGTGCAGAGCTGGGGCGTTCTGTACGAGCTCCTCTTTCAGGACGTTCCGATTTTGATGAACCCGAACGAGCTGGACGCCCGCCACGAGAACTGTTTGGTTTTGAGTTGCGCATAATGAATTATTAATGCAAAAATAAAGGGACACCTTCAAATTAAGGTGTCCCTTTTTTAATTGGGCGAAAATTATTTTTTCTTCTTTCCTTCTGGTGCTTTGTCTGCAGTAGCAGCAGCGATAGAAGCACGAGTAGCTTGAACAGCTACAACAGCAGCAGCTTCAGCCTCCAATACTTTACAACCAGCCAAAGAAATTTCACGAACACGAATCATATCACCAATTTTCAAGTGAGTGATATCAAGCATGATTTCGTTCGGAAGTTCTTCAGGCTTTCCGAATACACGAACCTTACGGTAGTTGATCGCTAAACGACCACCCGCTTTCACACCTTCAGAGTTACCTGTTACACGAACTGGTAATGCCGTTTTAACTTCTTTTCCAGGAACCAATTCCAATACATCCATGTGTACCACTTTGTCGGTTACTGGGTGACGTTGAATTTCTTGAATTAGACCGTGATGAACGTTTCCGTTAATGTCTATTAACAATTCCAAGGTGTCTGAAGACGCCATGATTTTGTCCATTACTTTTTCGGTAATGCTAAAGTGTGTAGAAGATGCACCACCGTAGATAACGCCTGGGATTTCTCCTTTGCGACGTAATTCCGCAGCATTTTGTCTTCCTACGCTCTCGCGGAGAGAGCCGCTCAATGAAAATTGCTTCATGTTATTTGATTTTAAGAGATAATAAATTTCGAACTGATACTTTTGTTTTCAATCAGGTTTTGAAGAACACTTGCGAATAATTCGGAAATGTCTAACACCGTGATTTTATCTTTTGGCTTTCCATCTCTCAACGGAACGCTATTGGTCACAATTAATTCCTTCAACACAGAATCTTGAATACGCTCATAAGCAGGACCGCTCATGATAGCGTGTGTACACATGGCGCGAACGCTTAATGCACCGTGTTCCATCATCATTTCAGCGGCTTTGCACAAGGTGCCTGCTGTATCTACCATGTCATCTACAATAATGACATCTTTTCCTTTCACATCACCAATAACGGTCATGCTTTCAATTTGGTTTGCAGCCTTGCGTTGCTTGTAGCAAATGGCAAGATCACAACCCAATATTTTAGCGTAAGCACTAGCACGTTTTGTTCCTCCGGTATCAGGCGCAGCAATAACCAAGTTGGTCATGTTTTTTGCCTGAAGGAAAGGAATCATAATTGTGCTCGCGTACAAATGATCCACTGGCACTTCAAAGAATCCTTGAATTTGCTCTGCGTGAAGATCCATGGTAATAACACGGTCAACACCAGCAGCAGTAAGTAGGTTAGCAACAAGCTTCGCCCCTATTGGAACACGTGGCTTGTCTTTTCTGTCTTGTCTTGCCAATCCGAAGTAAGGCATAACAGCAACAATACGCTTTGCAGACGCGCGTTTCGCAGCATCTATCAAGAGTAAAAGTTCCATTAAGTTATCTTGGGGTGGGAAGGTAGATTGAACGATAATGACATCTTTTCCGCGCACTGTTTCTTCAATCGACGGAGCAAACTCACCGTCGCTAAAGCGCTGAAACAAAACATTTCCGAGCTCAGTTCCAAAAGAATGTGCAATGCCTTCGCCTAAGTATTTAGACGCCGAACCAGAAAGAATTTTAACCATGTCGTTCATAACCGTACCCTAAAAAGGAGTGCAAAGATAGTTAATTTATTGAGAATGACAAGGGGAAGAGCTTCTACTTCGAATTAAACGTGTTCATGGTAAGGCCCAATCCTATGAAGGCGAACGACAAACATCCTTGAGCCGATTTCTGAACAACAGCCTCAAGACCTTCCTTCTCTTCGCCGGTCCATTCGCCTAAAACATAATCGACTTGCTGACCTTTAGCAAACTCCTTCCCCACCCCCACGCGAATGCGTGCGTAATCTCCCGTATTCAAAATCTGCTGAATGTGCTTCAAACCGTTGTGCCCACCGTCGCTGCCCTTGCCGCGCATGCGAACCTTTCCAAAAGGCAAAGCCAAATCGTCGGTGACAACCATAACATGCTCCAAAGCAATCTTCTCTTGCTGCATCCAATAGCGCAAAGCATTTCCAGATAAATTCATGTAGGTGGAAGGTTTAATGACAATGAATGTCTTTCCCTTCGAACGAAATTCTGTTTTGTCGGCGTACCGCTCTGTGGTGAAAGTCGCGTTGTGCTTGGCCGCTAATTCGTCGGCAACCAAGAACCCAATGTTATGACGGGTATTCGCGTATTCCGCGCCTATGTTTCCCAGTCCAACAATTAAGAACTTCATCTTACTTCCAAGCTTTAACTATTAGTCCTGTTCCTGTGCTGTGCGTTCCTTTCACATCGAACACATTCAATAACAACGCGAAGGGCATAGTTACCAAATAATAGATCGGCAACACAATGAAAAACGCCTTCGACTTATTTAACATAAGCATCGGATATTTCATAGACAACTTCCAAGAAATCTTTCCTGGTGCACCATAACTGTATCGCGCATCAACTTTCGAGAATCCAGCACGAAGACATTTCTCTTCAATCTCATCAATGCCATAACCATCGCGAACGTGCTCTTCAATAAACGAAGTCTCTCCGTCATCGTGCACGTCACTTCCACCCATATTACTTGGCGTGCTGATTAAAAGCATACCACCCGTTTTCAAACTGTTGCAATAGTTGGTCAACACCTGAACATCTTCTTCGATGTGCTCCATAACGTCTACGCACAAAACCAAATCGAATTTCTCTGGCTGAACAAACGTCACCAAATCACCCACTTCAAACTTCACTTGCTTCTTTCCCAATTGTTGGAAGAACGCATTGCAATCTGCTACTTGCTCTTCCTTCACATCTACTGCTAAAATCTCGGCTTGAGAAAACTTCTTACTCATCCAGAACGAATACTGTCCGAATCCTGATCCAGCATCCAATATCTGCTTCACCTCACTGCCATTGAGTTTTCGAAGCTCACTGCGTATGTGCCAAGAACGAAGAAGCAACACATCTAACAAAAAATAAAACAACTTGCGCAAGAACGGCGTGCTATTGAAAACACTTCCTAAACTGCGTTTAATCGGATCGTAATGCATGCTTACTTCTTCAATAAATTATCAATCGTCTCGTAATAGTCCAATGAGTCGTCAATGTAATACTGCAACTCAGGAACTTTACGCATTTGCTTTCCCACCTTCAAACCCAATTCTCTTTTCACCGAAGAATGGTTTTGCTTCAACAATTTCAAAGTTTCCTCCTTTTTATCTGAAGGAAAAACACTGATGTAAATGCGTGCTAAACTTAAATCGGGAGCCACACGTGTTTGCGTAATGGTTACCATGGTTCCACCCAACCACTCACGAGAATTTTGTTGAAACAACACCGATAACTCGCGCTTGATTAAAGAACCGAATTTTTCTAAACGTACTCCTGCCATGGTGCAAAGGTACAACAGGATGTATTTGATTGTTTTTTGCTTTTACTTTGCGCCATGGAAATGACACACGTTCGAAAAGGAACGAAGGCCGATTTGCGCGAAGCGCTTGCCCTGATTCAAGAATTAGCAGTGTACGAAAAAGAACCCGAAGCGGTTGTTGTTTCTGTTGAACAAATGGAGGAATGGGGATTTCAAGAAAATCCACATTTCGAATTTTTTGTTGCAGAGCGAAATGAACAAATTGTAGGAATTGCCTTTTACTATATTCGATACAGCACTTGGAAAGGTCCTATGATTTATTTGGAAGATATTGTGGTGAAGGAAGAATCTCGCGGCAACGGCATTGGCGCCCGCTTGTTTGAAGCGGTTGCGAATGTCTGCGCTGAACGAAATTTCCACGGAATGACTTGGCAGGTGCTCGACTGGAATGAACCCGCGTTGAATTTCTACAGAAAGTACAACGCTACGTTTTCAGCCGAGTGGTTAAATGGATATTTATTTACTGAACAAATAAGAGAGGCAGCATGGCACAAGTAACAGTGCATAAATTCGGAGGGGCTTCGGTTCGAAATGCTGAAGCGGTAAGAAACGTGTGCGACATTTTGAGAGATTTCCCTGAAAACAAAATTGTAATTGTCTCTGCTATGGGCAAAACAACGAACGCGCTGGAAACCATTCACAGCAAGCGTTTCGAAGGAAAGAATTTCGAAAGTGAACTGCAATTGATTTTCGAATTTCATCACAACATTGCAAAAGAATTATCGGTTGAAACCGACAGAGATTGGCTTGTAGTTTTCGATGCACTTTCACAAATTTGCAAGAATGAAATAACCGCCAGTTTCGACGAAGAGTACGATCGCATTATCGGTTACGGCGAGTATTTGTCTACCGCCATTGTGAATGCTTACTTCAATCAGAACAATCTTTCTTCTAAGCGTTTGAACAGCGCTGATTATGTGGTTACAGACTCGCGTTTCCGCGATGCGCGGGTGCAGTGGGAAAAGAGTGAAGAGAAAGTCACGTTGCTTCGCCAAGAGTTCGATAATCATGCAACGCTTGTCCTTCAAGGATTTATTGGCGCGGCCAAAGATGTTGCAACGCATCTAACCTCCTTAGGTCGTGAGGGTTCGGATTTTTCCGCAGCGATATTCGCTTATTTGTTGAATGCGGAATCAGTGACGATTTGGAAAGATGTCCCCGGTTTATTGAATGCAGATCCGAAGTGCTTCATACCCACACAACTCCTCAAAGAGATTTCGTTTCGTGAGGCAGTAGAGTTGGCTTATTACGGTGCAAGTGTGATTCACCCCAGAACCATTAAGCCGCTTCAAAACAAGAACATTCCACTTTATATTAAGTCGTTCTTGAATCCGAATGCAGAGGGAACGCGCATTGTAGAGAAAGCCAATTCCGAATTGGAAGTGGCATCTTACATTTTGAAACAGAACCAAACCCTTGTTTCTATTTCTACCAAAGATTTCAGTTTTGTGGTGGAAGACAACCTAACGTTTATCTTCAACACCTTTGCTAACTTGGGTATTCACGTGCACATGATGGAAAATTCGGCACTTAATTTTTCGGTTTGTATTCCTTCCGATAAAAATAAATTAAAGGCGCTCATTGAACAGTTGAGCGATTTCAATGTTAGATACAACGACAGTGTTTCAATTCTGACTATTCGCCACCCCAAGCCAATGGTTATGCAACAACTACTTCAGTACAAAGAAGTCTTGTTGGAACAAAGAAACCGAACAACTGTTCGGTTTGTGATACGCGGAACTTGGAATTTACCAGAACCCATTAAAGAATAAGAGTATGAAGATTTACACGAAGAAAGGCGACGACGGAAAAACCATGTTATTGGGCGGAACGCGTCTTCCGAAGCACCACATTCGCATTGCGGCCTATGGTGATGTGGATGAATTGAATTCGTTCATTGGTCTTGTGTCGGATTTGCTTCCTTCACACAAAGAAATCCTTCGTGAAATTCAAAACAATCTTTTTGTAGTTGGAAGTCATTTGGCAACAGAGCCTGATCAGGCTGAAAAAATTCAACTTCCTGCACTTCCAGAAAACGCATCTGAAAATCTTGAAAAGGAAATTGATCGAATGACTTCGATACTTCCTGAATTGAAGCACTTCATTCTTCCGGGTGGTCACGCTACCGTGTCGCACATTCACATTGCACGAACGGTATGTAGAAGAACCGAACGCACTGCGACAGCTCTTGCAGAGCTTTCAACTGTGAATCCAATTTTCATTCAGTATTTAAATAGATTGTCTGATTATCTCTTCACTCTTTCGCGCGCAGCAGCTCAGGAATTAGGTGCTGAAGAAAACAAATGGGTTCCGAAAAAATAATTAGAAGTTCTGCTCAGAGACCAATTTACCGTCTTTGAATAAACTTTGCTTCACCAATTTTCCCGCTTCGTTGTAATCGAGAAAGACGCCGTTCTCTTTGCCTCTGGTGTAGTATTGATTGCTTTTCAACTTTCCATTCGGATAATAATACTTCCAAGAACCATCTTCAATGGAGCGCTTGTAAAAGCCTTCCCATTCCAGATTTCCATTCGAATAATAAACCTCTTCCTTAACTATTTCTCCAGTTGTATTCTTGATGTATACAACTACATAGGGTTTTCCATTCGGATGCTTACGAGCAACATCACGCGTGGTATTTTCCAACTGCGCGAAGGCACTCTTTCCACACAAAATAAACACCAGGGAGAGTAAGAAAATTTTAATAGAAGTTTTCATACTTAATTGAAATCGGGGTAGAGTAAATATTTTTTTCGAATGATCTTATAAGCTTCCAAATCTTTTTGCCACGAAGCACGAATTTCTTCTTCTGAAACCCCTTCGATAATCTGCTTTCGCAATTCCGTGGTTCCCGCTAATTTATCGAAAAAACTAGCAGACGTAAAAAACTTATCTTTATTCGGATAGTTTGCATACATACCAATGATCCAAGAAAGATTCAATTCAGTTGGGCGCTTTTCGAAACTCACTTTAATTCCTTTACACAATTGATTCTCGAATGGTGGATTTGTTGAAACTCCAGGTATCTCTTTCGGTGTGAAAGATGCTTCGCCGCTTTTACAATTTGGAAATCCAAATTGTTGGAACGGTAACGAAGTGCCTCTTCCAATACTCACGCAAGTTCCTTCGAACAAACACAAACTTGGGTATGCATAAATGGAAGTGATATTGGGCAAGTTTGGAGATGGCTTTATTGGCAATTCGAAATACGCGCTGTGCGTATAATTGCTGCAAGGAATGACAGTAAGTTCACAAGATTTTCCGTCTGTTAACCAACCTTCACCATTAATCATTCGTGCCATTTCACCAAGGGTGCAGCCGTGAACAATTGGAATTGGAAGTTGTCCTACAAAGGAGTACAACTTCTTATCTGTCATTACCGGTCCATCTATGTAGTATCCATTTGGATTTGGTCTATCCAGAATAAAAACCGCCTTCTTACTTATCAGTGCAGCCTCCATCACCTCTTGCATAGTTGCCAAAAAAGTATAGAATCGGACACCTACATCTTGAATATCGAAAAGAATAACATCTACATCTGCGAGCATCTCTGCGGTTGGTCTCACGTGATTTCCGTAAAGTGAAAAAATTGGGAGCTTAGTTTTTTTGTCGGTGCCATCGTTTACATGATCTCCGTTTCCAGCTTCGCCTCGAAATCCGTGTTCGGGTGCAAATATTTTCACCACCTGAATACCGCTTGAAAGCAGGGTATCTACAAGATGAACATTTCCAATTAAACTGGTTTGATTGGCCACTACCGCAACGCGTCTATTTTTCAACAAACCAAAATACGCTTCAGTTTGTGAGGCACCCGAATTTTGCGCGAAAGCAAGGCATGCATTCAGCGCGAAAAGAAAACTCAAAAACAAATGAATTCTGTTGTGTTTCATGGGTCCACAAATTTTGCTCATTCTTAACTAAAATCGAACCGAAATAAATGAAGTTAGTAACTTTCCAATGTCGAAGTCCTAACTTTGAGCCGCAATGAAATCTTTTAAGCTAGCATCCTTCTTGGCTTTTCGCATGCTTCGCGCGCGAGACAACGGGCGTATTTCGAAGCCAATTGTTCGCATTGCCATGTGGGGAGTTGCAATTGGTATTGCATTGATGATTCTTTCTCTGGCCGTGGTAAAAGGATTTCAATCTGAAGTGCGACAAAAAGTAATTGGATTCGGAGGACATTTTCAAATTGTTTCCAACGGAGATAACGCAGCACAGGAATCTGTTCCCATTCTCCATGATAAAAAATTAATTGACGAACTCAAGAAAATTCCTGGAATTAAAAACGTCAGTGTATATGCGCAAAAGCCTGCCATTGTTGAATCGAAGGCCGGGTTATCTGGAGTTATTGCAAAAGGAATTGAAGCGCAATACGACACCACTTTCTTGCACAGCGCGCTCACGCAAGGAAGAGTAATGAAGTTGACTTACGAAGCAGACACACTTCCTGAAGCTGAAATTGTTTTATCTGAATATATTGCCAATCGACTTGCGCTTCAATTGGGACAGAAGATGAGTTTGTATATCGTAAACAGCGAAGACGATATTCAACAACAAAACTTCACACTCGTTGGGACTTACAAAACAGAATTGGAAGAGTACGACGAGAAATTTATTTTCGTTCATCTCGCCTACCTTCAGCAATTCGGTGGATGGGGACTTCAAGGACAAATTATTGTAGACACCGCGTCTGTCCCCCTACTCACGATTATTTCTCCGATTGGATTCGGAAATAACGGCGAGTTTGAACAGCATTGGCTCGACGGAACGCCTGCAAAAGACCCTATTCTTTATTTGAATTTGATAGACACCACATTTGGATTGGTTACAACAGCTCCTTTTCAAATTGCAGACACAACCTACGTGCATTTAAAATTCCCTACGCATGGAGAAAATGAGTATGTCACTCCCCGATGGACTTATTCGAATCTTCGGGGCAGTGAAGTGAATTACATTGGTGGATATGAAGTTCAGGTTGAAAATTACGAAGCACTTGAAAAAGTGAGAGACCCGCTTTGGGAAGCTGTGCCTTATGATTTATTTGTCATCCCACTTACCGATCGCAATCCAGAAATCTTTGCTTGGTTGGAGATGCTCGACGTGAATGTGATCATTATTGTGGTACTTATGGTGGTGCTTTCCATTGTTAACATGACCTCGGCATTGCTCATTCTTATATTGGAAAGACAATCGTTTATTGGCACATTAAAATCCATGGGATTACCGAATCCAATTTTGTTGCGCGTCTTCCTTTGGCACGCTGCGCACATCATAGGCAAAGGAGTTGTAATTGGAAATATTTTAGGAATTGGCATTGCGCTTTTCCAGAAATACACAGGCGTATTCAAACTTGATCCAGCGAACTATTATGTTTCTGAAATTCCCATTCTCATGAACCCAATGGAGATAATCATTTTGAATGCACTCACCCTTTGTGTGTGCGTATTAGCGATGATTCTTCCATCATTATATGTTTCTACTTTCCGTCCAGCAGAGTCGATTCGAAAAAATTAAATCTTCCAACTTACCTTCGCACTATGAAGTATCATGAAAACATTCTCGGCACCATTGGTAATACCCCTATGGTGAAATTAAATACCATTGTAAATGACATTCCGGCTTTGGTTTTAGCCAAAGTTGAAACCTTCAATCCGGGTAACTCCATTAAGGACCGCATGGCGTTGAAAATGATTGAAGATGCTGAAAAAGATGGAAGATTGAAACCAGGGGGAACCATTATTGAAGGAACTTCAGGTAACACAGGAATGGGCTTGGCCATTGCTGCTATCATGAAAGGATACAAGTGCATTTTCACAAGTACAGATAAGCAGAGTAAAGAAAAATTCGATGCGCTTCGTGCCTTAGGTGCGGAAGTAATTGTTTGTCCAACCGATGTAGATCCAGAAGACCCTCGTTCATACTACAGCGTTTCTTCTCGCCTTGAAAAAGAAACACCCAATTCTTGGAAGCCAAATCAATATGACAATCCGAGCAATGCTCAAGCGCATTACGAATCTACTGGTCCAGAAATTTGGGATCAAACAGACGGTAAGATTACACACCTCGTTGTGGGTGTTGGAACGGGCGGAACCATTTCCGGAACTGCGCGTTTCTTGAAAGAAAAAAATCCGAATATTCAAGTGCTTGGTATTGACACCTACGGATCTGTTTTCAAGAAATACAAAGAGACGGGCGAATTCGATAAAAATGAAATTTATGCGTACGTTACAGAAGGTATTGGTGAAGATTTCCTTCCGGAAAATGTTGACTTCAACTTAATTGATCATTTCGAAAAAGTAACCGACAAAGACGCTGCGATATACACGCGTAAAGTTGCGAAAGAGGAAGGTATTTTCGCTGGAAACAGCGCCGGATCAGCCATGGCTGGAATCATGCAGATGAAAGATCGTTTCAAAGAAGGAGATGTGGTAGTGGTTATTTTCCATGACCACGGTACTCGCTACTTGGGCAAGATGTTCAACGACGATTGGATGAAATCGAAAGGTTGGTTGTAAGAGTCTTTCGACTCTTATTTCGCGTGAGCTTTAATGACGTTCGAAATAATTTCAACGCATTGCATAATCTCCGCTTCAGTAATACACAATGGCGGAGCGAAGCGAATGATGTTCCCGTGTGTTGGCTTCGCTAATAATCCGTTCTTAGCAAGGTCTACACAAATATTCCAAGCAGCTTGGCTCTCTTCGTTATCATCGATAACAACGGCATTCAACAATCCTTTTCCACGAACAAGTGTAACCAATGAAACTTCGCCTTGAAGCTTTCTCATTTCACTTCTAAATAATTCTCCGAGGCGCTCTGCATTCTCAGCCATTTTCTCATCGCGAAGAACTTCTAACGCAGCTGTTGCAACAGCACAAGCCAAAGGATTTCCACCGTAGGTGCTTCCGTGTTCGCCTGGCTTAATGGTTAACATAACTTCATTGCTAGAAAGAACAGCACTAACAGGCAATACACCACCTGAAAGCGCCTTTCCAAGAACTAAAATATCTGGCTTCACATTTTCGTGATCGCAAGCCAACATCTTACCTGTGCGCGCTAATCCGGTTTGAACCTCATCTGCAATCATCAACACATTGTACTTCGTACAAAGTGCACGAACTCCGGCCAAATATCCTTCATGCGGAACAACCACTCCTGCTTCACCTTGAATAGGTTCGAACATAAATCCAGCAATGTTCGGGTCACCGGACAAACAAGCTTCCAATGCATTTAAATCATTGTATGGAATGGAAAGGAATCCAGGCATAAACGGACCGAAACCTGCATAGCTGCTTGGGTCTTGCGAAGTTGAAATAGCAGCCAGTGTTCTTCCCCAAAAATTTCCTTCAACAAAAACAACTTTCGCTTGGTTCTCGGCAATGCCCTTCACTTTGTATCCCCACTTACGCGCAAGCTTCACAGCAGTCTCGCCACCTTCAACGCCTGTATTCATGGGAAGAACTTTCTCGTAACCGAAATATTCAGTGATGAACTTTTCGTAAGCTCCCAATTCACTGTTGTAAAACGCCCGAGAAGTAAGGGTTACTTTCTCGGCTTGATCTTTCAATGCTTGAATAATCTTCGGATGACAATGTCCTTGGTTAACTGCAGAATATGCCGAAAGAAAATCGAAGTACTCTTTCCCTTCTAAATCCCAAACCTTAACGCCTTTTCCCTTCGCTATTACAACCGGAATGGGGTGATAATTGTGCGCTCCATAATTGTCTTCCAAATCCATGGCTTGCGCCGAAGTAAGGTTTGAATTCATCTCAGTTAATTTTCAGCGAATTTAGAGTGGGAATGTTGTATTTTTGCAATCCAAAATATTAATTATGTCAGGAAATCGCACTTTTACGATGATTAAGCCAGATGCAACAGCTGCTGGCAACACAGGAAAAATCATTGACAAAATCATTGAAGCAGGATTCACTATCCGCGCAATGAAATTGACTCAACTTACCAAAGAAGATGCTTCTCGTTTTTACGAGGTTCACAAAGAGCGTCCATTCTACGGAGAATTAGTAGAATACATGACTAGCGGTCCTATTGTGGCGGCTATTCTTGAAAAAGATAACGCAGTTGAAAGCTTCAGAACACTTATTGGTGCTACTGATCCTTCAAAAGCAGATGAAGGAACTATCCGTCGCATGTTTGCTACAAGCATTGCTGCGAACGCCGTTCACGGTTCAGATAGCGATGAGAATGCAGCCATTGAAGGGTCATTCTTTTTCTCTAAGCGCGAGCAAGTTTAAGTTTTAAACAAAAACTGAAAAAACATCGGGAGCTCGCTTTAATTAGCAGCTCCCGATTTATTTTTGTACCCTAATTAATCAAGACATGAATAAAATCAAAGTAGCCAATCCGATTGTTGAAATGGATGGCGATGAAATGACTCGAATCATTTGGAAATACATCAAAGACAAATTAATTCTTCCCTACGTTGAGCTTGACATTAAATATTTCGATTTAGGAATTGAAAATCGTGATGCTACTGAAGACCGCGTAACGGTTGAGTCTGCAGAAGCTACCTTGAAATACAACGTTGCTGTTAAATGCGCAACCATTACTCCCGATGAAGCACGTGTTCAAGAATTCGGATTGAAGAAAATGTGGAAGTCACCAAACGGTACCATTCGCAATATTGTAGGTGGAACTGTTTTCCGCGAGCCAATCATTTGCAACAATATTCCTAAGTTGGTTCCAGGTTGGACCAAACCTATTAACATTGGTCGTCATGCATTCGGTGATCAGTACCGTGCAACAGACACTACCATCAAAGGAAAAGGAAAATTAACCATGACCTTCACACCGGAAGATGGTGGAGAAACCAAGTCTTGGGAAGTTTACAATTTCGAAGGAGATGGCGTAGCAATGGCTATGTACAACACAGACGAAAGCATTTACGGTTTCGCTCGCAGTTGCTTTAACCAAGCTATCATGCGCAACTGGAATTTATATTTCTCTTCCAAGAACACCATTTTAAAGCATTACGACGGACGCTTCAAAGACATCTTTGAAGAAGTTTATCAAAATGAATTCAAATCGAAATTCGCCGAGTTAGGAATCACCTACGAACACCGCTTAATTGACGACATGGTTGCTTTCTGCTTGAAGAGCGACGGTGGATTTGTTTGGGCCTGCAAAAACTATGACGGAGACGTTCAAAGCGATATCGTAGCGCAAGGATTCGGTTCTTTAGGACTTATGACTTCTGCATTGATTACTCCGGATGGAATGACTTTGGAAGCGGAAGCTGCTCACGGAACTGTGACGCGTCACTACCGTCAGCACCAACAAGGAAAGAAAACTTCTACCAACCCTATTGCTTCTATTTTCGCATGGACTCAAGGTCTTGCTTTCCGTGGAAAATTAGACAACAACCAAGAGCTTATCTCATTCGCTCAAACACTTGAGAAAGTATGTGTTGATTTGGTTCAAGGTGGAAAGATGACGAAAGATTTAGCAGTGTGCATTCACGGTTCTGAAACTCGTGAAGAGCATTATTTAACGACTGAAGATTTCCTTGATGCTATTGATCAAGAATTGAAAAATAGAATTTCTTAAAGAGGAAATCTAATTACTGTTTGAAACCCATTTAGAAAATGGGTTTCTTTTTTTCCCTTAAGTTGTGATACAAAAATATCTATCAGTTGAAATCCTTTTCTCGGTTGAACTTCAATCAGAGAATCGCAGTAATCGCAGACTGAAAAAATAATTTCCCCTTCTTTCTTCAAAAAGGAAATAGACAACTTTGGACTATTCGTATGAGCTAGACTATGCTTTATTGCATTCGTAAGTAATTCATGCAGCAACATCGAAAGCGGAACAATTCGTTCACCTGTAAAATACACTTCGTCGATTTGAATATCTAAGTCCACCTTGCCCTTGAGGTTATAAAACTCAAGCAAGATTGCCGTTAAATCAGTGAAGTATTTCTTGATAGACAACTCTGAGTACAAATCACTTTTGTACATGCTCTCATGAATCAACGCTATGGATTTAATCCGTGACTGTATATTCCAAAGTGTATCTTTCACTTCTCGAAATTGAGTATGTGCAACTTCTATTTCCAATAAACTTGAGATGAATGCTAAGTTGTTTTTCACCCGATGATGAACCTCACCTAGCAGATAGGTCAGCTCATTATTCTTGAGGCTCAATTGCTCATTCCTATGCTCGACCTTCTCGTATAAATCAGTTACATCTCTGAGCGCTGCTTGATTCGCACTCTGTGCAAATACAAATTCATACATGGTGTCATGTATGGGAAAGTCATTAATCGTCAAATTATAATCTTTTATCAAATAATTCGAATTGATTATCGGATTACAAATAAAAAAGAAACTCTCATCTATGGCGTGAACACCCGATTTGTATCGTTGATTTTTATTCTTTACTGAAAGAAATACCAATTCATCAAAAGACGCATTCTCTGTGGATAGTTTTGAAACAACTTCATTGAATGGCTTCGATAATGTAAAAAGATTTTCAAGCTGGCAGTTAGAAATATTAGCACCTAACGCCTTTTCTAAAAGAACTGAACAATAAATCACCTTGCCGGAAGCATCCACTTTGAAAAAAAGTGGGGCTGTACGATGCAGGATATTCTCTAACGAACTTAAGACCATGTTAAAAGAAAAGTAACGGTAGTGTTTTCATCAACGCTACTCTCAATTTCTTGTATCACTACTTCTTTGTCAAACCTCTTGGCTAGACCCTTTATCAGCCCATATAGCATTGGAATCATTCCAATCCTATGGCTTTTGTAAAGCAACTCAATCGAATTTTCCTGTTCGTTTCTGCATTCAAATTGCGGTGGAGCAAGCTCAGGCATGAGGTTGGTAACCCGACCATGTAACATATTCAAGTTTTTCAGAAAAGCGGGAAAACTATCACCGGCCAAATTTAGCATTTCACCATACCCCTTCTCTGCTGTATACAAAATCCAATATTCGCCAAAAGCCTCTAACAAAGTATCTGCTGGCACATTTAAAATTTCACTTGCGGCACCAACCAATTTAAAAGTAAGCTCATCCGGATAAGGTTTCAAGGTCATGAATCCTTCCGAATTAAATCCTGCTTTATGCTTGATCTCTTCCCATTTCTCTATTCCGAATCTTTCAATAATTAGCTCTTCAACAGCCCTGTTAACAATCCCGTACATACTATTTGTTTTATGGCTTCAAATAAACCGGTGAGTAAACTGTATTCGAAAAATTCAAATCCCTATCGCAGATGCGCACTGCAAATCGGCATGTATCAAATCCGCTGGCCAAGTAATAACCCGGATACATTTGAACCGTTATGGTTCCCTTCTGAGTTTTATTCTGTCCGGGCGGAGAGGCCCAAGGCACACGGTAGTAAAAAGGGACGGCATTAGGATTTAAACATGGGTCTTCGCTTATTTGCATCCAAGTGCCATTTCGCAATTCTTCATACACACAAAATAGGTTATAGCGCGTATCGCAATTACCAAAGACACCAGACGTATCCTCTTGACCAAGTCCTACATTTCCATCTCCATCGATAAAATCAACCTCTACAAAAGCACTATCGCCGCTCGCCGTCATTCTCACTGCCTGTATGCTAGGCTCATCTGGATAAGTCTCTACTTTCAAGCAACTGGTCACAACTAAGACTAGGAAAATAAAAAGTGGTATACTAATATTTCGCATCTTTGTAAATATAGCAAATGAAGGTCATAACAGAGAAGCGCATGATAGATTTTACGAAAGCAACTTCTGAAAATTTTAACTCCTTGGCGCTCTCAACTTTCCATAACCAATTGAAGGAAACACCCGTTTTCGGACAATTTTGTAAAGCTTTAGGTAGAGATTTTCATTCCATAAAACATTGGAAAGAATTTCCGTTTTTACCCATTTCATTCTTCAAAACACACCGCGTTTGCCAAGATAAACCGGTTGTGCAAACTTTCGAAAGCAGCGGCACAGGCGGGAATCGCAGTCAGCATTTCGTCAACGATCTTTCATTTTACGAGCAGTCCTTTTTCCCTACATTTCAGGATTACTTGGGAACACCCCTCAAGGATGTTAGTCTATTGGCTTTACTTCCCTCCTATTTGGAGCGAAACAATTCTTCGTTGGTTTATATGGCGAATGCCTTGTTACCATTTGCCCACGAAACATCTGGATTTTTCATGAATGATTTCGAAGCATTAAAAAATCAAATTGTAGCGAACGAAAAGAATGGAGTGAAGACTCTTCTGCTTGGTGTTTCTTTCGCTTTGCTCGACTTTTCAGAACTCTATCCCATGCGATTAAAACATACTTCTGTAATGGAAACTGGAGGAATGAAGGGAAGAAAGGAAGAACTCACCCGAAGCGAACTTCACGCTGCTTTGAGCGAGGCTTTTCAACTCAAAGAAATACATAGTGAATACGGCATGACCGAACTTTTTTCTCAAGCTTATTCCAAGGGAAACGGGATATTTGTTTGTCCACCTTGGATGAAAGTGGTGTGTCGCGACATTCAAGATCCGTTGTCATTACTCCCTGCTGAAAAGCGCGGTGCACTTAACATTATAGACCTTGCCAATCAGAATTCCTGTTCCTTTATTGCCACCGAAGATATTGGGATAGTTCATGAAAATGGCACCTTCGAAATACTCGGCAGAATGAATCATGCCGAAATTAGAGGATGTAATTTACTTTTTTCTGAATCCTAGGCAACCATTTAATTTCTCCTTCGTCTTTAATACAGAAGTTCCTAACTTCTTATCCAAATTGAAATGTGTTGGGCAGGACAATTTGGTGATATGATTTCCTAAACAAAATAAGCAGGGGGTTCCAAAGGGGACCCCTGCTTATTTTAAAGACATTTCAACAAGAAGTAATTTTTCTTTCCGCGTTGAAGAATGACCAATTCACCATGAATCAAAAAACTTGCGTCTATCTTCGATTCAAGTGATACTTTCTGCTTGTTCACCGCTATGCTATTCTCTTGTAACGCTCTTCTGGCCTCTCCTTTAGAAGGAAGGAATCCAGAATTAACAAGAACGTCTACGATATCAGCACCCGCTTCTATTTCGGTCTTACTTACGGTTCCTTGGGGAACACCTTCGAAAATATCTAACAACATTTCCTTGGGTAACGAATCGAATGCGCTGTCTTTCGAGAATAGAATTCCAGAAGCTTGAATGGCTTGTGTTGTATCTGCTGCGCTGTGTACGCGTGTAGTAATATCTTCAGCCAATGCTTTCTGTAACGCGCGCATTCCTGGATCTAACGCATGTGCTGCTTCTAGCGCTTCTATTTCTTCTTTTCCTTTCAAGGTGAAAATGCGAATGAAGTTCTTTACGTCTTCATCGCTTGCATTCAACCAAAACTGGTAGAATTTATATGGTGAAGTGCGTGCAGCATCCAACCAAACATTTCCACTTTCCGTTTTACCGAACTTCGTTCCGTCTGCCTTTTTAATAAGCGGAGTAGTCAAGGCAAAAGCGCTTCCTCCGTCTATTCTACGAATCAATTCTGTTCCTGTAGTTATGTTTCCCCACTGATCTGAACCGCCCATTTGAAGGGTAATCCCGTGGTTCTTCCACAAATAATAAAAATCGTATCCTTGAATAAGTTGGTAGGTGAATTCAGTAAAACTCATACCCTCTCGGTCTTCACCGCTAATTCGGTTTTTCACCGAATCCTTCGCCATCATGTAATTTACCGTCAAGCGTTTTCCCACATCGCGAATGAACTCCAAGAACCCCATTTCTTTAAACCAATCGTAATTGTTTACGATTTCCGCAGAACGGTCTCCACAATTGAAATCTAGAAAACGCTCCAATTGCTTTTGCTGACATTCTTGGTTGTAGCGAAGTTCTTCTTCACCCAATAAATTTCTTTCGGCCGATTTACCGCTTGGATCGCCTACCATTCCAGTTGCCCCACCAATAAGGGCTACAGGCTTATGTCCACTTTGTTGAAAATGCAGGAGGGTCATAATCTGAACCATATTCCCCACACCCAATGAGCTTGCTGTTGGATCAAATCCGATGTATGCCTTGCGCATTTGCGCATTTAAATGTGCCTCTGTTTCCGGGATACTGTTATGTAACATTCCTCTCCATTGCAACTCCTCTACAAAATTCATCGTTCTAATTTTTTACGAAAATACAACCATTAAATCACTTCCTTCAATTGTTCCAAGCGCATTCCGCGCGAACCTTTCAACAAAACAATTCTTCCCTTCACTTCATTCAATTTCAAATAGGCCAATGCATCTTGAGCATTTATCAATTCCGTTGCTCCAACCGATTGAAATTCCTTCCCAATGAAAATACCTTCCAAACCTAACTCCTTTGTTAGATTGAAAATCTTCAGGTGCTCTTCATGGGCATATTCCCCCATTTCAAACATATCTCCGATAATGAAAAACGTGTTTTCCATTTTCGAAAGATTCAACAATGCCGCCTCCATACTGCTTGGATTCGCGTTGTAGGCATCGAGAATAACTTTGTTTTTCCCTGAATCCCACCACTGACTGCGATTGTTTTCCGGGGTATAAGAAGAAATGGCTTTACTCATTAAATCGGAAGAAACTCCAAATTCATGTCCAACCGCAATTGCAGTTGCCATGTTGTACAAATTATAAGTACCCGCCATTTGTGCATGACAAACGTGTTTCACATCTTCCGAAGGGGTGCTGAATTCGAATGAAAGTGTTGGATGCTCTGCTACTATTTCCAAATGAAATCCACCGGAATTGAATCCGTATTTTTTATGTGGAAAACGCTCGGCCATAGCATCTAAATGTGCCAATTCCGTATTGACCAAGCACATTCCGTTATGGGTCGAAACATAATCAAAGAGTTCACCCTTTCCTTTTATAATCCCTTCCACCCCACCGAATCCTTCAAGATGAGCCTTCCCGATGTTGGTAATGACTCCGTAATTCGGCATGGCATATTCGCAGTAAGATGCAATTTCTCTTTGATGATTCGCACCCATTTCGATGATTGCTATTTCGCAATCGGCAGGAACAGCCAAAAGCGAGAGAGGCACACCAATGTGATTGTTAAGGTTGCCGTGTGTTGCGAAAGTCTTGTACTTCATGCTTAGCACTTCGCGCATAAGTTCTTTGGTGGTGGTTTTTCCATTGCTTCCCGTAATACCAATAACAGGAAAAGAAAAGGTTTCGCGGTATTGTTTGGCCAGAGCCTGAAGAGCCTTCAAACTATCATCAACGCGCACTACCTGTTCAGAATCGAATCCAACCTCTTCGTCAACCACTACGAGAGAAGCACCTGCATCCAATGCCTGCTTAGCAAAATGATTTCCATTGAAATTGTCTCCCTTCAGAGCGAAGAAAATATCATTGGGATGAACGTTGCGCGTGTCTGTTGTTACACGACGTACTTCGAGATATTTTTGAAATATTAATTCAATCATGGTGCTAAAATAAAACACCCCGCAGTTGCGGGGTGTTGTGTTTTTAAAATTTCAGAAAGATTACTCTCCTCCTTTCGCTCCAATACCCGATGGTGAACCTACGCGGTCCATAGCGCAACGGAATCCGAGAGAACGACTAGACTTTCTTTCATCCATAAATCTTCTTGTACTTGGAATGTTGTAATACACACGATCTTCCCAGCTACCGCCTTTGTATACACGTGATCTGTTGTTGATTAAAGTAGTTTTACCATAATCATACATACGATCTGCACGATTTTCAAAGTCTGGGTTCAAATATTTCGAACTGCTTTGGAAATCACCATCGTTGTAATCAATGTTATCTGCCTTGCGATAGTTTGTTCTGTTGATGTTTTCTTCCAACGAAACGTTTCTCATTTTCTGACGACCTGAGGTGCTTACAATAAAGTTCTCGATGTTATCTACCATAGTGTAGGCGATATCGGCTTCTGAACTGCGAATCAATTCCATGATTTCATCCATGATAGCCATAGATTCTTCCTCACGACGTTGGTCACGCTTCTCGATAGCTTGATCTATCTTCACTAAGCTTTGATCTAACACTTGAATATCTTTCTCTCCGTACTTACTACGCGTAATCAAAGAAGAGTCTTTCAAACTTTCCAAATACCTTTTCACTTCATCAACATCGTACAGGTTGTAGGTCAACTTGTCTGCAACTGTTCCATCGCTGTTCAATGTTTTTGTTTTGTAGACGTTACCTCTGTATGGACGGAATTCAGAACGATCCTCATCTGTAAGCGGACGATAAACGTCAGCTACCCATTCAGAAACGTTACCCGCCATGTTGTACAAACCGAAATCGTTTGGTGGGTATTGATAAACCGGTGCAGTGATATCTGCATTATCGTTTAAGTATCCAGCAACACCCATCGCATCTCCGGTTCCACGCATGAAGTTTGCACGCATTGTACCGAAATACTCAGTTCCGTTGTCTCCGTTACGAACATAGTGACCATTCCAAGGATAGGTTCTACGATCTGTGATTAATTCTTGGTAAGAGTTTCCAATAAGCGCCATTGCAGCGTACTCCCATTCTGCCTCAGAAGGCAGGCGGTAACGTGGCAAAAGAATTCCGTCTTCCATTCTAACTTTGCGGAAAGGATCTCCTTTAGGATTGTAGTTAGGGAGTCCCTCTCCTAATTGCTCTCCTTCGTATTGACCATTGAAGTAAGTTTCTGTTGTAAAGTGCTCATCGGCACCTTGAGCTGCCAAATTGTGGGCAATAAAACCTTCACGAACAAGGATTTGCTCATTCACACGATCTGTTCTCCAAGAACAGTAGTCATTTGCCTGTAACCAACTAACACCTACTACAGGGTAATCTTGGTAGGCCGGATGACGCAGGTAAAGCTCTACGTACTTCTCCATATCTTGGTCCTTCTGTCTCCAACAGTTTGTATCTGGTAGAGCACGGCCGATTAATTCTGGGTATGAATCTGCGTAAACCATCTCCAACCAGTGCAAATAATCTAACCAGTGTTGATTAGTTACCTCTGTCTCATCCATATAGAATGAACTCACGGTTACGGGAGTTTGCAAATGATCCCAAGTGTAGTTTACGTCATCTTCAACGCGACCCATTGAAAAGCGGCCGCCTTCAATGAATACTAAACCTGGACCGGTCTCTTGACCAGCATATTCCACTCTGTCGAATCCTCCGTTATCAGGATTGTTGTACTCCCAACCCGTAGCAGTGGAACGATTCTCTTCACAAGAGTTAAGGATAACCATACCTGAGAGGGCGAGTGTTGTTAAGATTAATTTAAAGTTTTTCATGATTTCCTATTTTATGAAATAACTGTTGGGTTTCTTGTATAACTAAAAAGAAGGACACGCTATTGTGCGGAACTTCGGTTTTCTTGGGCGGCAATCGAAATTAATTCCCAAAGACACTTCATGCGATCCGCCGGTAGCCGGAGTCAATGCACTTACAGTAATGTCATAACTGTAACCTACACGAATATTATCATTTTGCAAACCTAAGGTAGCAATGAAACTATCGCTGTATCGTTGTCCGAACAACATTCCACGGAACCAAACTCCTGCAACGATTGGACCTTTGGTTACATACATACCAAGATTCAATTGTTGGAATTCACCTTGACGGCGATAAAGGATATTTGGAGAAAGTGTGCTTGAGTCCTTGTATTTCTGCTTAATTGGAATAACAGCTCCTGCGTGAACAGTGTACTTCATTGGAAGACGAGAAGTTCCTACAATTAAACTTTCGTTTGGCTCGTTCAGGTGATGAACAGCGAATCCGCCGTAAAACGTCTGGCTGAAGCCTAACACACCTGCAGAAAAATCGATATTCTTGATATTTCCTCCTCTTGGTATGTCATTCGTTTCGTAGATAAATCCTTTTCTTGGATCAATCATATCTCCAAAAGTAAGTTTACTCCAATCCAAAGATTTTTGGAAGTATGATGCTTGGAAACCTGCCTTAATACTGAACTTACGATTAATCGCTTGTTGATAGGAATAAATCCCACTTACAACAGTCGTATTTAGTGTATTTTGCGCGGCGCGGTCATTCATGACCATTATGCCTAAACCACCCGAAACGGTTTCAACGTGCTGGTCATAACTGGCACACGTTGTTACGTATGCACCGGTTAATGACGGCCATTGGTTTCTGTAGTTCATTACAAAACGCGGACACTTAGAAGTCCCTGCAAATGCGGGATTCAGGTAAAGTGGGTTGGAGTAAAACTGTGTGAACTCGGGATCTTGGGCCATAACATTTGTTACACCCATTACACAGATCATGAACCCTAAGAATTTTAATTTCATCGCAATCTTCATTCGAAAGTTTGTAAAAAATATTCGATTCGAATAGCAATTATACAACATTTTTGCTTTCAAATAACATGGGGCCTAAACAATAAATCGGAATATCTTTGGTTATTGGCAGGCCTCAAAGCAAAACCTTAGAAGATTAAATGCGAACGATTAAGTTACTACTCACCTGTTTATCAGTTATTTGCACTGTAAATATTTCGGCGCAAGTAATACTTGTACCTGAACAAAAAATTAACTGGCTGGATCTTAAACAAAACAGGACCTCTTTTTCAGTTGTCGAAGAACTGTGTCCATCTCTCATTTTATCTACCCATTCGCCGCTACCTGTGCTTGCCTTTCGAGCTAACACTTCTTCTAGTGAGCAGTTCATTCAGCCCATTCTAACGCAACTAACAATCTCTGAAATCAGCTCAAGCTATTTCGATAATCATCAACTTCAAAATATGGAAGAAGACTTCCGTGTGGAAGTTGAGTCAGTTCAAACGGATAAAAAAAACCAACAAGTGGTTACCGTATTTCCCTTCCGCAAGCGAAATGGAAAAATCGAACGCCTACTTTCATTTGAAGTGCAGGGCGCAACTTCCTTCAACGAAACAAAAAAGAATAATTACACCTATGCCCCTCACAGTGTTTTAGCAGATGGAGATATTTATAAGATTGCCATTGCAAAAGATGGCGTATACAAAATAGACCGCAGTTTTTTGGAATCTCTCGGCATTCCGGTATCCGGATTGGATCCGAATACCATAAACATTTATGGCAATGGTGGCGCTCTTCTTTCTGAAAAGAACTTCGTGTACAAAGCAGATGATTTAGTTAAAAACGCCATTCACATTCAAGGTGAATCGGATGGTGTTTTCAATGCGAATGATTACATTCTTTTTTATGGAAAAGGTTCTGACACGTGGACACTTGCGCAAGACAACGGTATTGGAAGAAAGCGTTGGTTTCATACTAAGCATTACTATAGCGACTCAGCATACTACTATATAAAAATCAACGACACTGCACCTCTTCGAATTTCAACGGAAAGCAGTGGTTCAACCGCCAACCGCATCTCGGATTCATTCCAAGATTTTTTGTATGTTGAAACCGACCAATACAGTCCAGCAAAATCGGGAAGAGAATTTTACGGTGACTTGTATGACGCTGTTCTTTCCGGGACCTACAACTTTAGTTTTCCCAATGTGAAAACCTCTGTTCCCGCAAGCATGGACTTCAGCGCGATAGCGCGGACAATTGGAGGGAGTTCCGTTTTCACGGCGACAGTTCAAGGAAACGTGAATACCGTTTCCATCGGAAATGTAACCGACTCACCAACTTCTCAGGTTGCGAGAACAGGAAGAATCAACACATCCTTTATCCCCGCAAATGGAAATTTCAACGTCACAGTAAATTTCAACAAAGGAAATGCAGATGCGAAGGGATGGCTCGACTATATCTGCGTGAATGCAACACAGCTATTGAAAATGCAGGGAACACAAATGCGTTTTCGAGACACTCTTTCTGTTGGACTTGGAAATATTACTGAGTTTCAAATTTCAGAGCAAGCCTTCCCGGTAAATGAAGTTTGGGACATTACAAATTTTACTGCTCCTAAGCGTATGACTTTATCTGGCAGTGGTACCTTAAGCACATGGACTACAAACACCGATGAATTGAAAGAATTTGTCGCTTTTGCCTCAAGTTTTTTCACTCCTGTAGCAATTGGTAAAGTTGAAAATCAGGACATACATGGGTGGCCAAGTGCCGAGTTAATTATCATAAGTTCACCCGTTCTAATGCCAGTGGCTGAAGAAATTGCAGCTATTCACAAAGCTCAAGGACAAACGGTTCAAATAGCAACACCGCTTCAAATCTTCAATGAATTTTCGAGTGGTAATCCAGATGTCATGGCTTTCCGTCAATTGGTTAAAATGCAATACGACCGTGCCAGTGGTGGTCCACGAGGCCCAAAGAATTTGCTTATTGTTGGAGACGGAGATTATTCGAGAAACAAAGGCATTGCGAACCACGAAGGAACAAATGTTCTTGTTTTCGAATCGAACAACTCCCTTTCTCCGACGAGCAGCTATGTAAGCGACGACTATTTTGTCATGGTATCTCCCCTCGAGGATGGGAACGCAATCGGACTTTTAGATTGCGGGGTTGGACGCATTCCAGCAAGTTCATTGGATGAAGCATATGGATATCTCGGAAAAATAAAAGCGTACGTATCTGAGAACACATCGAGCAATGGCGGAGCTTCATGTTTGGGTGATGTTCAAGATTCACCTTTCGGCAACTGGAGAAACATTATCACGTTTGTGTCAGATGACCAAGATGGCAGCGGCGGGGCGTATGAACAAGTTCACTTGAACTCTGCAAACAGTCTAGCTAATATTGTTTCCACAAACCATCCTGAATACGATATTTCAAAGCTTTACATGGATGCTTTTACTCAAATTTCAACCCCCGGAGGAGAGCGCTACGTAGACTGTGAAAAAGCGATACAACAGCGCATTCAAAGTGGATCTTTACTCATGACATACATTGGTCATGGAGGTGAAAAGGGCTGGGCACATGAACGTGTTTTGGACATCCCAACAATCGAAAGCTTCACCAACAAATACCGTTTACCTGTATTCTTAACCGCGACATGCGAATTAGCGCGTTACGATGACCCTGAGTTTAAATCGGCCGGAGAACGCTTGGTCATGAATGCTAATGGCGGTGCTATTGCCATGCTAACGACAACACGCATTGTGTTTAGTGGCGAAAACTATGAGATGGATTTGGCATTTTTCGAGCATGCTTTGTACAGTGAAAACGGGAACTTCAAAACTCTCGGCGAACTAAATATGTTAACCAAAAACGGGGTATCTATTGGAAACGACAGCAAACCGAATTTCAGTCTACTTGGTGACCCCGCATTGGCAATGGCTTACCCCAAGTTAAACGTGCAGACAACACACATCAATGGCATTGAATTGGCTTCTTTCACAGACACCTTAAAAGCTCTTGATGAAGCGGAGTTCAGAGGAAAGGTGACAGACAGCAATGGAAATTTTCTTAACAATTTCAATGGGTTTATATATCCAACTGTATTCGACAAAGAGTCGAAAGTGATTACACAGAACAACGATCAGAACGGCGAAGAAGGGCAGTTTCAAGAATTCTCTTCTTACAATAAAATTATTTACCGAGGAAAAGCAAGTGTGACGAATGGAGAATTTTCGTTCAAGTTCATTGTTCCTTTCGATATTAACTATTCCGTTGACAACGCACGTGTGAGCTATTATACTGTATCGGGAAATAATGATGGACATGGTTTTTGTGAAGCGTTTAAAATTGGAAGTTTGAATCCGAATGCCCAACTAAACACAGTTGGACCAGAGATATCATTGTTCCTGAACGATTCAACATTTGTAAGCGGAGGTTCCACGAATACTACACCGATTATTCTGGCTAAACTTAAGGATGAAAATGGAATCAATACGGTTGGAAACGGAGTTGGACACAACCTCACGGCTATTATTGACGGCAACTCTGCCAAACCCATTGTTTTGAATGATTTCTATGAGTCTGATTTAGACACTTATACAAGTGGCGAAGTTCGCTATCCCTTAAGCACACTTTCTATAGGTGAACATACTTTAACTGTAAAGGCCTGGGATGTGTTCAACAACAGCAATGAAGAGACCATTCAATTCCGTGTGGAAGAAGATTCCAAAGTTGCGCTAAGTCACTTGCTGAATTTTCCGAATCCGTTTACCACGAATACCAGCTTCATCTACGAGCACAATCAAGCCTGCCGGCAGCTCGATGCGCGCGTTCAAATTTTCACTGTAAGTGGAAAAT
Source organism: Flavobacteriales bacterium (assembly GCA_044374295.1). Taxonomy (GTDB): domain Bacteria; phylum Bacteroidota; class Bacteroidia; order Flavobacteriales_D; family Sanyastnellaceae; genus CAIZGX01. Next base: position 27,487 of record JBILOU010000003.1, read on the forward strand.
TGGTGAAGACGATAGAGTCTTCTTTTTACGCTACCGGCTTCCGCGGACAAGACATTCCCTGGGACGGGAAAGATGATTTTGGCAACGCCATTGGAAGAGGAACTTATATCTACAAGTTAGAGCTTCGTAACGAAAAAGGACAACGAGCGGAGTCGTTTCAAAAATTGGTAATTTTAAAATAATGTGATGAAGGGTATATGTATGTTAAATTTGCACCACGCATGAAAAGTATTTTCAAAATAAATGTCCTAGTTGCTGCCTTGGTTTTAACAACCTCTGCCTCCTTCGCACAACTGACAAATCCGAATGAGTTGAATGGTCGTCAAGCTACCATTAACACCATTACTACAGCCGTACCATTTTTAACCATTGCACCTGACTCTCGCAGCGGTGCGCTTGGAGACGCTGGTGTGGCGCTTGATCCAGACGCTAGCAGTATTCATTGGAATCCATCAAAAATGGCATTCTCTGAAAATGATTTAGACGTTTCTGTTTCTTACTCGCCATGGCTTCGTGCTTTGGTCAACGACATGAGTTTAACCTATTTGAGCGCGATTAAAAAGTTGAGCAAAACCCAAGCATTAGGCGGATCTCTTCGCTATTTCACTTTAGGAAATATTACCTTTACCGATGAAGTAGGAACTAATATTATGGACTTCCGTCCTGCTGAATTCGCACTTGATCTTGCCTACTCTCAAAAGCTTTCTAAAAAATTCTCAGGAGGTATTGCGCTTCGCTATATCAACTCAAATCTAACCGGCAGAACAAACTTGCAAGGTGCTGAAAGTCGCCCTGGACAATCGGTTGCGGTTGACATTTCCACCTTCTATACAAATGACAAGATTAAAATAGCGGGTCGTAAGGCCAAAATGAATTGGGGTTTAAATATCTCAAACATTGGCGCCAAGATGAGTTACACGAACTCAGATAATCGTGATTTCATTCCGACCAACTTGCGTTTGGGGACTGCAATATCTTCAAACCTTGACGACTACAATAAGTTAACCTTCTTATTTGATTTGAATAAGCTTCTCGTTCCATCACCTCCTATCTATAACAACGGTGGTGATACGATTATTTCTGGATACAATCCGGAAGTTGGAACCGCTACGGGAATGATCCAATCTTTCTATGACGCTCCTGGTATTTATGACCCAGAAACTTTGTCAATTGTTCCAGGAAGTAAGTTCCGTGAAGAGCTTCGCGAGTACAATATTGCTACTGGATTTGAATACGACTTCGCACAACAATTCGCTATTCGCTTAGGATATTTCCACGAGCATTACACCAAAGGAAATCGCCAATTCATTACGTTCGGTGCAGGATTGCACTATCAAGTACTCACGATCGACATGAGTTACTTGGTGAGTACGACACAACAAAATCCATTAGCAAACACTTTGCGTTTTAGCCTTCGCTTCAGCGTTGGTGCGAATGCAAAAGTTTCTGATCCTGTAGAATAATGAAGATTCGCGTAGGGTTCGGATACGACGTCCATCAGTTAACTGAGAATCGTGAACTGTGGTTAGGAGGCGTTCAAATTCCTCATGACAAAGGAGCGTTAGGACACAGCGATGCCGATGTTCTTTTACACGCTATTTGCGATGCGTTATTGGGCGCAGCAGGAAAACGTGATATCGGATTTTATTTTCCAGATACTTCTTCGGAATTCAAAAACATTGATTCAAAAATTCTTCTTCAACGTACCATTCAAGTATTGAAAGACGACGGATGGAAAGTTGGAAACATTGATTCTACGCTGTGTATGGAACGTCCGAAAATTATGTCGTTCGTTCCTGAAATGAAGAAAGTCATTTCTTCCATTTGCGAAATTGAAGAAGAAGATGTGAGCATTAAGGCTACCACTTCAGAGAAGATGGGTTTTGTTGGAAGAGAAGAAGGCGTGAACGCTTATGCGGTTGCGCTGATTCAAAAAGACTAAGCCCAAACTTTTGTTCCTTCGGAACAATTCTTACAGATATCTATTTCCTTTCTTCCTTTTAAGAGTTGCTTGCGGAACATTGCATACGCTTTACCCTTCCAAATAGATTTAAAATCTTCCTTTGAAAGATTGCCCATTTCATGCGTAGCATCTTTATCGAAACAACACGGGACCACCTTTCCGTCCCAAGTGACCACTGCCCCACTCCACATGCGCCAGCAGTGATTGTCTAACGAAGATTTCACAATGAACTTTCCACTCGAAAGACGCTTATAACGACTGTATTTTTCTATGGTTGGAATGAGTGGGTTGCCGTTCTCGTAATCGTACACCTGCGCTGTCTTAAATCGAATTTCATCGACTTTGTATTCATTCGCCAATTGCTTTGCTTCTTCAATCTGATGTTCGTTCGGGCGGACCACCAAAAACTGAAAAATGATATGCGGAGTTCTTGAATTTAGATTTTTTCTTGCTTCAACCAAATGCTTGGTGCCGTCTAACACCTTCTGCAACGAGCCGTGCACGCGGTATTGCTCGTACACCTCTTGCGTTGTTCCATCAATTGAAATTAAAATTCGATCTAATCCCGACTGAACAATTTCCTGTGCTTTTTTCTCAGTGATGAAATGTGCGTTCGTGGAAGTGGAAGTATAAATACCTGCTTGCGAAGCCTTCGAAATGAATTGTAAAATATCGTTGTGAATGAAGGGCTCTCCTTGAAAATAGAAATTCAGATAACTTAATGTTGGGGACAATTGATCGAGCCAACGATTGAAATTTTCAGCCTTTAAATTTCCTGTGTCGCGCGAGAATTGTTTCAATCCGGAAGGGCATTCAGGACATCCGAGGTTACACGCAGTGGTTGGTTCAATGCTCAACGAAATGGGCATTCCCCAGGGCTTTGCCGATTTGAAGAAACGCGAAAAATAAAAACCTATATAAACAAGCAAAGCGTTTATTAAACGCTTTGCTGTTATTGTTTTTTGAATGAATCGAAGGAATTCCTTCATTCCATTTTAGAATTTACCTTGACTCTTTCTAACGTTCGACAATGAGTCGAACTTCTCTTGTCCGAGCACTTTGATTAACGAATCACGTACTTTCATCTGCGCTTCGTAAGCTTCTTTCTTTCCGCGTTCTTCTTTCATTAATTCAAGAAGTCCAACGTTTTCTAATGCTGCTTCGTGCGCCGCGCGCATGTTCTTCGCCGCCTCTGAGCCAGGAACAAATGCTTCCATGTCTTTCACCAACTCTTCGTTAACGAAGGCACTCATTTGCATTTTGCGCTCAATGGTTTTCTGCTCAGCCTTGGTAAGCGATTCGTAATAATCGAGCATTTGATTGTTCAATGCGAATACGCGCTCGGCCAATTTCGTAGCGGTTTGAAGATCACCAGCTTTGAATAACAACTCTGCTGTTTGCCACATGATTTGTGGTTGATCGTATGGCGCGTTCTTTTCAGGAAGAGCCGTTAACGACTTGTTCAACACAGCCGCTGCTTTGTCCATTTTGTTTTCAATGATGAACTGCTCAGCAAGGTTGTTCATTTGCATGCGCAAGTTGGTCACCATGCGGCGGTTGTTCTCATCGAGGTAGATGTCTTTCGTATCGATATTTCCCCATTGGAATTTATTCATTACGTTGTCGTACATCAACTCAGAAGCTACACCACCCGCCATGTTATCGCGATCGAAATCGGTGTGGTAAATCGGTGTTAATCTGTAAGCCAATCCTTCCAACTGGAAGTAAGGCTCTAGACCCATATAAGCCTCAGAACCGGTTGTTACAGCGAAGTAGATTGGACGTTCCCAGTTATTGTGAACGATTAAGTCCATAACCATCAACTGTGCTTTGGTAATGAACTGACGTGGGTTCTCACCGTCGTCATCCATCAATGCAAAGCTCATAGTGCTTACCAATGAATCGTTGACTCCAACATACTGACTGAACTTCGCTTGGTTCTCTTTTGATACAGCATACGAGAACTGATAGTTCGGCATTACGCTGAATTTCTTGTAACCGAAATCTTGAATTTTCGCGTCGTCTAAACAGTAAGCCAATGCTTCTTCCAATGGCGTTAGTGCAGTGTCTGAATTCAACACAATCAAATCGCGGGTACCTTGACGGTATTTGAATTCTGGAATTGAGAACGGCACTGGAGCGCTTTCGTATTGACGACGTTTCATTTGATCGATGTACCAATCGGTATTCAATAAAGAGAGATTCACCACGCGAACATCGGTACGAACACCTTCTACTTCTTGTGCATACCACAATGGGAAGGTGTCGTTATCACCGTTGGTGAAGATGATGGCATTTGGTTGAAGTGAATTCAAGTAGTTTCTCGCCATATCAATTCCTGTTCTGCGATCTGAACGGTCGTGATCGTCCCAACCTTGCGCTGCCATTAAAACCGGAGCAACAAGAGAAACTAAGAATGCAATACCTGCCAATGCCGTTGACGGAACATTCTTCAACATTAACTTCAACCAGAAGTATATGGCTGTTACGCCCAATCCAATCCAAATAGCGAAGGCGTAGAACGAACCCGCATATGCGTAGTCGCGTTCACGCGGTTGAAGTGGAGTTTGGTTCAAGTAAACCACAATTGCGAATCCGGTTAAAACGAAAAGCAATCCAACAACAATGAAGTCGTTTCTGTGACGAAGCAATTGATACACTAAACCAAGTAATCCGATCAAAAGCGGAATCATGTAATACGAGTTGTTCGCCTTGTTGTTCTTCGATAATTCTGGAACTGCTTCTTGATTACCTAAGCGCGCTTCGTCGTAGAAGCCGATACCTGTCTTCCAGTTTCCGTCTACGAAATCTCCGTGTCCTTGGGTATCGTTCTGTCTTCCAGCGAAATTCCACATAAAGTATCTCCAGTACATCCAATTCACTTGGTAACTGAAGAAATAGCCCATATTCTCACCGAAGGTTGGGGTGCGCTTTAAGTCTTTCAGTTCCGCCCAAATTTTGTATTGTTGAACGTGACTTCCTTGACTGCTGTACATACGTGGGAACACATGTGTTTGCGCATAGTTTGGTTCAGTTGCTTTCTTCTCGCCTGTTTCCAAATACTCTTCCTTCACCATTAATTTCTGATCGGTGTTGTTGGAAACGTATTGCTCGGCTTCGAATCTATTCTTGAATGAAATCACCAACTTATTTTTGTTGTTGTCTTCACGGACGCTGTATGATTTTACGTACACTTCATTTCCATCTAAATACGGCTTGTTACGCACTTGAGGCGTGTTGAAGTATTGTCCGCGAAGAAGAGGACGATCACCGTACTGCTCACGATTCATGTATGACACCAAAGCGAAGAAGTTGTTCGGTTTGTTCTCGTTCATTGGCGTGTCGGCCTGTGAACGAATAACGATTGTCGCAAAAGTGGTGTAACCAATCAATGCAACAGCAACGCTCCAAGTAAGCGTGTTCACTGCTACCCATCCGCGTTTCTTCGAATAGATAATTAAAGCGACCAGACCGCCAATAAGAATCAATGCATAGAAGAATACACCTGTGTTGAAGGGCATTCCAAGTGTGTTCGTGAAGAAACGCTCAAACCATGCTGCAATTTGAATAGACCAAATAAGGATAACGGTTTGCATAAGGAACAAGAGTCCTAAAGCAACTCCCGAAGTAATGGCAACTCCTTTCCAAGAGAAGGTGTTCTTCTTGAAATAATAAACAAAACAGATTGCAGGAATAGCCAACAAGTTCAATAAGTGAACGCCGATTGACAATCCCATGAGGTACGCAATTAAGATGATCCAACGCAAGTTGCTCGGCTCATCTGCCTCACTTTCCCATTTCAATATTGCCCAGAAAACAACAGCAGTGAACAACGAAGACATCGCGTATACCTCTCCTTCAACAGCACTGAACCAAAACGTATCGCTGAATGTGTAAGCAAATGCGCCGATTAAACCGGCTGCAAAAATGATTAGGTTCTTGTTGTCGTTTTTATCTCCGTCTTTGTCCACCATTTTCTTCGCGAGGTGCGTGATGGTCCAGAAAAGGAACATGATGGTTGCTCCTGAAGAAACGGCTGAAAGTGAATTGATCGCATAAGGAACATTTTCTACTCCAACGAATGCAGAAAACAAGCGTGCAATAAGCATGAACAAAGGCGCCCCTGGAGGGTGACCAACTTCCAGTTTATAAGCAGAAGCAATGAACTCACCACAATCCCAGAAAGGCATTGTTGGTTCGAGGGTCATCATGTACACAGCGGTTGCTGCCAAAAACATGAACCAACCTAAAATAATGTTTGCACGTTGAAACGAAATCATATTCTTAATTTGAAGTGAGGCGAAGATACATTTTTTTTAGACGCGTTCTTGACACAATTCCACCAAAACTGAATTGCTACTTTTCGGATGAAGAAAGGCAATGAGTTTGTTGTCTGCGCCTTCTTTCGGAGCCTCGTGAATCATGGTGAAACCCTCGGATTTCAAGCGTTCTATTTCAGCATAAATGTCTTGAACTTCGAAGGCAATGTGGTGCATTCCTTCCTTGTTCTTTTCGAGGAATTTTGCAATGGCGCTATCCGGTGAAGTGGCTTGAAGTAATTCTATTTTCGACTCTCCAACTTGGAAGAACGAAGTGATGACATTCTCCGATTCAACGCGCTCTTCTTTGTAGGGCTTGACGCCAAGTAAGGCGGAAAAAATTTCGTTCGAAGCAGCAATGTCTTTCACTGCGATGCCAATGTGTTCAATTTTCATAAAACAATTAATTATACAAATGAAGGTATCCGGTTACCGGGTTGTAATCGGCGTTGTATTGAAGCAGATTGTAGTTTGCTGGACCGTTGATTAAACTACCATCGGATAGCAACCACTTACTTCCTGAACAAGTATCAGAGATTGTTACGTTGTCTGTGTTCACTTGCACATAGCAGGGATTATCGGGATTGTGGGTGCTTCGTGCATCGAAGACAGAAAACACATCCAGGTCGTTTCTGTAAATAATGAGATCAACTGTATTCCCGTCGTAATACACCCATCCCGTTGGAACAGTTAAGTCGAAAAACGCGGGTTCGAAAATATTTACGTTGATTGAAAACGCAATTTCATTGAGCATTTGACTTCGATCTGTGCAAGAATGCATAGGGACGAACAAAAGGCTCAAGAATAAAAACCCGGCGATGAACTTCTTCAACTTATCCATTCAAAATATTTTTTTTCGATTCGGTTGGAACAAATTCCTTCATGTAGAAAGGCTCTATTTGCGCCATGTGTTCTTCAAATTTAGATGAAGAATTGGGTAAAAGTCCTACAAAATGTTTCGCGCTTGGAGAGACTGCTTTCACTTGATCTTCCTTTCCCAACAAATCATTCATTTTAAACGCAGCATCTCCCACAAAAATTGCCTTTTCAATTCCGAGATTGGCTCGCCATTCTTCATTCAGCGTAGCGAATGACCAACTTCCATTTGAATAAACATAGGCATCGTTTCTTCGTGCATCGATTAAAGCGACCGGGGTAAAACCGTTTTCACTTCCAACCGAATTAACCAAAAGTTCTCCTGTTGTAATGGGTACCATTCCAATGTTCAAGGCGTACGCTAATCCCTTAGCTGCGGTGACTCCGATGCGTAAACCGGTGTATGAACCTGGACCAATTCCAACTGCGATTCCAGTTAAATCACTTGGCTTCAGATTGTTTCGATCAAGAATGTCTTTCATCATTTGGTGCAGTGCTTCCGCATGAACGAATTCATTCTCTTCGCGTTCAAAAAGATCGACAAGAACATTGTCTTTGATGAGTGCGACACTGCAATTCCGCGTAGCGGTTTCCAAACACAAATACATTATTTCTTCTCCTCAAGCTTAATCTTATCTCCGTTTGAAAGTTCTTTCGACAAGAGTTCATACGGCCCTGTCACAATTTCTTCTCCTTCGTTCAATCCGTTTGTTATCTGAATAAATGTTCCGTCTTGAATTCCAGTTTGGACTTGTTTCATCTCAACCGTGTTGTCGGCTTTCTTCACGAAAACAACGGTTAATGAAATATTATTTTGAAGTGAATCTGCACGTGTGGTCACAGCAGCTGTAGTCACTGAAAGTGCTTGACTGGCCTCGTTTGTGTGAATTTTCACTGTGGCACTCATACCTGGCTTGAAGGGAGAATTGTTCTCTGAATTTCCACTGACATCTGCATACGATTCTTTCACAATTTTCACCTTCACCGAAAAGTTAGTCACTTGCTCTGTGCTTGCTGCAAGACCTTGTCCTGAATTCAAGGCGGAAGAACCGACTTCAGTAACTACGCCTTTGAAAACTTGATCGCTGAAAGCGTCAATTTCCACATCAGCGGTATCGCCTACTTGCACGTGAACAATATCGGTTTCATTGACTTCCAAGTCTATTTCCATTTCATTCAAAACAGAAACCTTCATGATCACATCTCCGCTCATCATGTTGTTTCCAAGCACAGTTTCACCGAGTTCTTTGGCAAGAGCGGTGACCGTTCCTGAAATAGGCGCAACAATGGTAGTTCTTCTTAAGTTTTCTTGCGCTTCGCTCTTTCCAGCGTCTGCGCTTGCTATGGAAAAGTTTGCACTGTGTACGCTCTCTTCAGCGGCTTCAACCTCTGCCACTGCTGTTTCTAAAGCACTGCTTGCGTTGTCGTATTCGGCTTGTGAGATTGCCTTTTGCTCGATTAATTTTGAAAGTCGCACAAGGGTTGTTTCTTGCAAACGCTTTTGTGCTTTCGCTTGCGTTAATCGTGCTTTCGCGCTAGACAAATTGCTTTTCGCAGTGTTCAATGCGGCTTCTGCCCGACTAAGTGCCGAGACATAAAGATCAGGATTGATGCGCACGAGCAATTGTCCTTTCTGAACGAAGTCTCCTTCTTTCACAGGTAGTTCAACAATTTGTCCGGAAACTTCCGATTGAATTTTCACTTCGACTGAAGGTTGAACTTTTCCGCTTGCGGCCACTACTTCGCTCAAATTTCTCTTTTCAGATTTTCCCAGTGTAACCACTTTCGCATCACCAGAACCGAATACCATTGGCAATACAATAGCAGCAATAATCACAACGATTATTGAAATCCAGATCCATCTTTTTTTGTTTTTCATGGTTGTAACATTAGCGGGACTCCCATGTAGAAGTCAATTATTTTCCGTTTAAAAATCCAGTCGTATTTACTTCGAACAAAGTTCGATTCTGCTTGCTGCAGTCGGTTGCGCGCATCGAGGTATTCAGACATACCCACGACACCTTGATTGAATCGAAGTTCGTTCCAATCATACGCGAGTTGACTTGCTTCAACTGCCTTCTCAGTGGCTTCATACGTGGCTTTCGCGCGTGTCACGTCGAGAAAGGCTTTTCGCACTTCTTGTTCCAATTGAACTTTGGTTTGCTGAAGGGAGAGTTCATTATCTGCACGCGACAATTCCGCGCGTTTGATATTTACATCGTTTGAAAAGCCGTTGAATATCGGAAGTGTTAAACTGAAAAAAAGCGATTGGTTAACATTATCCTTCAACTGATTTCCGAATGCCTTCGTGGTGTAGTCGTCTACATTGTAAATGGCTTGCGGAAATGAGAATACGTATTGATTCGAGCCAAACACTTGTCCAATTGGAAAGGCCATTGAATCTGGGGATCCTGTTAGCACCTTTGATGCACCTGAATAACCTGAACCGTAAGAATAGCTCATGCTTAATCGGGGTGACATTCCACCTTTCGCAATGTTGAGGTTCAATTGACTTGAAGCCAATGAAAGTTCTGCAGATTTAATTTCAGGGAATGTTCCCAATGCATTCTTTATGCATTGCGTTAAATCGGGAATTTGCTCAGCAATATTGAATGCCGCAGGATCTGCTTGAATAGTAAAACTTCTTTGCTCTTGTTCTGTTAATTGCATCAATTGAGCTATATCTAAAATTGCAGACTGCACATTGTTCTCGGCCGAAATAACATTGGCTTCATCTGAGAGCAATTGCGCTTCAATATCACGAAGACTTCCTTCGGCGGCGCTGCCAGCATTCACTAAATCTTTTATCCGCTTAACTTGTTCTTTGGTGCGATTGAGCGTGAGTTCTGAAGATGCTTGAAGTTCTTTGGTGAGTAAGACATTCAAATAAGCCACAGAAACTTGAAGTGCTAATTGGTTGCGTTGGTAGTCGAAAGTGAGCATTTGGGCGCGTGTATCGACTTGCGCCTTCTTGTATTGATTCACATTTTGTAGACCTGAAAATAGGGTAACGCTTGTTGAGAGACCCAAACTATTGCTCTGAATACGTTGTGTTGCGAACTGATTGGTGAACGGGTCAATACGCTGTCCCCAGTTGTATCCGTGTGAAACTTGTCCGTTTAAATTCGGAAGGAAATTACCCAATGCCTGTTCTTGATTCAACTTGGTTTGTTCTAATCCAAGACTGTTTCGCTTCAAGCCAATGTTGCGTTCGATGGCTGTGCTGACACATTCTTGCAACGACCACTGAGCGTAAGAAATGTGACTTCCTAAAATGACTAAGAAAACAAGGAAACAACGCTTCATAAATCTTTAAAATTTCCGAAAATCACTAGACTTTCGGTATTCAAAGGTAACTGAAGTTCTTTTAATTCGCTTTGAAGAAATTCGCAATACGCTTTCTGAAAAAGACAATGGCAATAACTGCTAAAAGCGTATATGGAATGAGCATCAGGTAAAGGATTCCTGAATTCAATCCTTCGGCTAAACTTCCCGAAGTATTCTGGTTTGCTGTTTCGGCTGTAGCCTTACACATGGCGCATTGCGCATAGGTTGCGAGATTTAGCGCGAAGAAAAACAATACAACAAATAGCTTTTTCATGTTCAATGGTAATAAGGTGAAATCATGAAGTAAACTGCAACTCCGGTTACGGCAACATAGAACCAAATTGGCCACGTGTATTTCGCTAATTTCTTGTGTGCAGGAAACTCAGCAATTAAAGCGCGGTAAGCGGTAAATAATATAAATGGAAGAATAATAGCCGCTAATACAATGTGTGTTGAAAGGATGATCAAATAGAATGTTCTTAATGAATGGTCTTTCGGAAACTCCGTTTCTCCAGCGAACATGTGGTGCCCGATGTAGGTAACCAAGAACAGCACGCTTAAATAAATAGCCCCTTTCATTAACTTCTTGTGGGCTTCGAAATTTTTATTCTTCACCGCAACAAGTGCTGCTACTAAAAGAATCGATACTGTTCCGTTGATGAGCGCGTTGGCCTTCGCCAATAAATGCACATCGAATCCGATATCAACGTTGGTGAATTTCAGATAGCGCAATGAAACAACTACTAGGAACACAACTGCCGATACAAGGTAGATAAGTGTTTTCGCAAGCTTATCGTTCTTTTTCAATTCTGCTTTCATGATTTTATTTCTTAAGTAACAAATGTAAATCTGTAAACAACTGATCTACCGCTTTTGTTGAAGTTCCGTCGTAATATCCTCGAATTTTCCCTTCCTGATCAATCAATGCGATTTGATCGGTATGAAAGAAACCTCCTTGAGCGGTATCTGATGGGAAAGCCGTGAGTTTGTATCCTTCCCTGGCCTGCCAATAAATATCTTCCTCATTTCCGGTCACGAAATTCCAATTTGAATAATCGGCTCCCATGCGGTCAGCGTATGCTTTCAAGGCTTCTGGCGTATCGTTCTTCGGGTCTACGGTGTGTGAAAGGAAAACAACCTGATCGTTGATGTTCTCTGATTTAACAGCATGCTGCAATCGCGCCATTTGAGACGAGAGCATGGGACAGATGCTTGTGCAGTTGGTGAAGAAAAAATCAACAACCGCAATCTTTCCAACCATGAAATCGTTGGTGATGATTTTGCCATCTTGATTGGTAAACGCAAACAAGGGTATTGCATCGTAGACTGTATCTGAGATGCCCTCTCCCTTCTCGTTGTACTTGATTTCAATTCCGAAATCACCGAAATAAGGCAATGTCTTTTGCTTTTGCTCGGGTGCTTTCACAGGATCTGTGCACGCTGCAAGGGCAATGAATGCTAAAAGGAAAACACGTTTAGTATCCACGTTTAATCTTTCTCTTTTTATTTAAGATCGCGACATCCTCCATGAGGTTTTCAAAGTGATATTCCGTGTTGCCGTATAGTCCGCGAATGTGTCCAGACTCATCTAACAAACGAAATACAGCCTCCTTTTTCAAATCTTGAATAAGGAATCCATTTCGAACAAACGAATCCATAGAAGCCGAATCTCCTTGAAGGAATTGCCATTTACTCTTGTTGTTTGAATATCTTAGGTTCTGAGTCACATAAGCCTGAACAGCCGCCGTGTCTGAATATCCGTTTGGATCAAAACAAACAATATAAATATCAGGCTCCATTCGGAATTTAAAATTCGGGATCAGCAAGCGCTCTGTAATTTTTGAAAGATTTGAATCTTCAAAGTCTACAAATGCCGCCACCCAGATCTTTCCCATGAGGGAGTCTCGATTGATGAGTTCATTGTTCTGATTGACAAACGCGAAATCGGGAATTTGGTAATCTGAATTCACGCAGCCGGTGTCGCAAGCAGGTCCAAAATAGAGGGGTTCGCTAAAGTTATGCTTTCCCATTGGCCCAAGGACAATGAGTAAGGTGAAGGGAATAAAAAAAAGCATACCCACTAATAGGATATACTTTTTTAATTTTTTGTTTTTCATTGACCTTCAGCTTAGCCGAAGATGTTGTGTCCTGTTTGCACACTCACACCTTCATACAATCCAATAAAGATTAAATACATGATGAATATTGCGTAAGGAAGAAGTACAACATACTTCAAGTTCTTTCTCTCATCGCCAAGGTGCATGAAGATAAGAACGATGTATGCAGCCTTCACTAACGTTAGTATCAAGAACGTTAATTTGATTGCTTCCCAAGTGAATGTTCCGTTTCTTTTGAACGCAACACCCATGAATACTTCAATGATTGTGATCACTGTAAGAAGAACAGTAACCGCATATAATTTTTTGCGAATTTGCTTTCCAGCTTCTTCGCTGTGCTTTGCATTAAGAGCGTAGCTCTCATTTACAATTAAGTCGTCTCTTTCCATGATAATCAGCGATATTAGATAAGGTAGAAGAATGTAAATACGAACACCCACACAAGGTCAACGAAGTGCCAATACAACCCGATTTTCTCAATCATTTCGTAGTGACCGCGTTTTTCGAATATGCCTTTAACGGCCATTAACCAGACAATGATATTGATTAACACCCCTGAAAATACGTGAAATCCGTGGAATCCTGTTACGAAGAAGAAGAAGTTCGCGTATTGCTGTTGAATAGCGTATTCGTTCTTCTTCATGTTAGCTCCGAAAGCCATTGAACCTTCTTCTTTAGCAGCCCAAATCTTTTTCGCGTCGTCTCCCTTAACAACCAACTTTCGAAGGTCTTTTCCGTCTTTGTGCTCCAAAGTATATTTATTCAAAATAATTTCCTCTGGAACCATTGTGGAAATGTCTTCGTGTGTTTCAGCAGCAGCGTGTTCACCATGTCCGCCATGAGCGTCATGAGAAACAGGCTCTTCTGCAGCTTCCATTGCGTGCTCATATTTGTGACCGAAATCGCTTGTCATGTGCACCCAAGACCCATTGTCCAAAGTCATTTGGTATGAATTTCCGGCATCATCAGTTGCAGTAACCGTCATTGGTTGGTTAATTTGAAAACCGCCACCGGAACCGTGAATGAAGTGAGACCACTCCCAAGCTTGAGAGCCTAAGAAGAAGAAGCCACCAATAATTGTAAGACCTAACCATTTCACCACACCTTTCTTATCCATGCGGTGACCAGCTTCTACAGCCAATACCATTGTTACAGAAGAGATGATAAGGATGAACGTCATTAAAGCAACGTACATCAAAGGATAAGAACCGTGAAGACCAGGCAGGGCTTCGAATACTTGTTCACCTACAGGCCACAAGTCTGAACTTCCGTGACGAATAACTCCGTATGCTGTAAGAAGTCCGCCAAATGTGAGGGCGTCCGATACAAGGAAAAACCACATCATCATTTTACCATAAGAAACGCTGAACGGAGAGCGATTACCGCCCCATAATTCGTCCGTAGTTACATGTTCTGCTTGACCTGCCATAATAGTGAATGAAATTTGGGTGCAATTTTACTTCAAAAGCTTCAATTTAGAAAAGAGAATCGGCATTTTTCACTATTTTGAATAATTCTGAATAAGCCGAGCCTCGAGATTTAGTAAATGTAAAAAATGAAGAAGAAGAGGTAAATCCACAAGATTCCCATGAAATGCCAATACATTCCGTTGGAATGAAGGCTGATACAATTGTCTTTGTTTAGCTTTCCGCTCTTTAATCTGAAAAGGTTAACCGCTAAATAGATTAGTCCGAAAAGCAAGTGAGCAATGTGCAGATAGATAAGAACGCTTAGCATGGCACCCGATGCATTGAACGTTGTTTGAACTTCCAATGTCTTGTCTTCTCTTGACTGATCGGGACGAACATAATAATAGTTGTCACCCTCTTTAACCAAAATTTGATCGTTCAATTCGAAATAATAATTCGTTCCGTATTCACCATTCAATTTTCCAAGGGTGTTCCAACGTGATTGTTTCAATCCTTGTTCTGTTTGCGTAATGGTGTTTCCCATTCCCATTGCAGCCATTTCATCCCAACCCTTATTCTGAGTATAGACGAAACCAAGTCCCAAAATGAAGGTAGCTAAAGTGCCGTACAAAGCCATTGACTGCTTTCCAGCTTTCAATGCGCGAAGGGCAGCTATGAGTGTGACACTGCTTAAAACGATGAGGGCGTTACCGACCCAAAAAATAGCAGGTGGTTGAATGTGCACCCACAAAAGTTTTCCGTAAAGGACCATGATAGCGCTGGTAATTCCGCCAAACAACATTACAACGGCGAAAATTAAAAACCATACAATCATCTTCTTTGTACGAAGTTTCACATCTGGGTTGTGTCCTTCAAAAGGATTAATTTCTTTAAAGTCTGTGTTTTCCATTAGATTTTATCTATTACGTATGCAATTTGAACTATGGGTAAATAAAAGAATGAGGCAAACATAACCTTGCGTGCATTCAACAAAGTTGGTTCTTTAAAAAGTTTGTAGGCGAGAAAAGATATCCAAATGCCGGCTAATACAACAATGATTGCAGCAATGTTTCCAACCATGGTTGTTTCGAGTGGAAGTGTCCAAGGGAGAAGGCTTACTGGAATAAGGAAAAAGCTGTACACCATAATTTGGAAGGCCGTTTTTTTATCGGGCGTTCCACTGAAGGGAAGCAATTTGTATCCGCCTCTGTTATAGTCCTCGTGGGACACCCAAGCTATGGCCCAAAAATGGGGGAACTGCCACATAAACTGCACGGCAAACAAGACCCCGGCTTCCAATCCGAATTGATTCGTAGCAGCAACATAACCGATCATGGGCGCTATAGCGCCTGGGAAAGCTCCAATAAATACTGCCCACGGCGAAACGCGTTTGAGTGGCGTGTAGATGAAAGCGTAGGATAAGAAGGCTGAAAATCCGAGGATACCTGATGCGGTGTTCAAGTAATAGAACAAGATGAAAATCCCGAGACCTGCTGTTGCTAAAGAGACGAACCAAGCTTCAAGTGTCGAGATTCTTTTGGTTGGAAGCGGACGGGTTCTTGTGCGGTGCATTAGCGAATCCCATTGCTGTTCGAGTACTTGATTGGCACCGTTACTTCCACCCGCCAATAAAAATCCAGCGAGAATTAACCAGCCTATTTTATCATACTCCCACTTCTCTGCTCCCATTTCATAGGAGAGAATGCAAGAAACTACCACCAAAAACGAAAGGCGCAACTTGAATAAATCCAAAGCCGCTTTAATCTTCACCATTACACCTGATTTCTCTTCAACCGAAACTTCCATTTCTGCTACCTCAATTTTTGCAAAAGTACTGCTTTATACTCTTCAACAATTAATAATCCCAACGACGCACTTGCCGAATTCCTTTGCGTATTCCAACCATAAGCCAAGCCTCTTTAAAAGCATCTACTCTTCTATCTTCCGAGCGATAGCGTGCAAATCCGAATACCTGAAGGGCAGGAGAAACTTGATAAGCAGCTTCAGTATTCACAACAAATAGGGTACTTCTGTTCCCTTGAAGAATATTGTTTCCGTATACACTCCAAGGGTTAACGTATGATTGGAAAATGTTTCCGCCGACATTTTGCTGAGCATCTCTTCCGAATGCGCCCCAAACAATGCTTGCTGTATAATTCCATTTTGCACGAGAGTAATGAACGGAGGTATACCATTCGTAAAAGTTTGCTCCCAACGGATGAGCCAACGGCTGTCCCATGTGTTCCCAAGCCTGAATCTCACTTCCGTGTGTGTAGGTGAAAGGCCGAACAAAAGACCATTCCGTGAGAACGGATAAGCCTTGAATTTTCTTCGGGTTTAATCGCATACCCAATTGCATTCCGAATTTATTTCCCCACCAACCGTTTCTGTTTCGAATTTCACTCATTAAAAATTCATCGAGAATCAGTTGTCCGTACACCTCGAATTCCTCGCTGTGCTTGTACAATCCAGAAGCACCAAGCAAAACGTTATCAGCAGACCCTTGAGAAAATTCAGCCGGACGATAAAACAAAAACGGATTCAAGTAGTGGAGATCTAACTCTCGTCGGCTAGCAGAATCCCTCGCTTGCCAAACAACCATTTCATGGGCCGATACCGACCATTTCTTATTAATCTTCCACTCGAGTGTGTGCACTGCGATGTACTTTGGATTCAAATCGAAATGATTCTGCATGCGTTGCAGGCTGTGCGTTCGCGACCAAAGATTCGTGAAGGTGATTTTCTTTCCAATCTTCGTTTCCAATTTCATGAATGGAAGAGCACTTGCGCTGCTCGAAAGAATGAGTGAGCGATAACCGTATCCTAAATTCTGTCTTGAATTTCCAACCGATAGCGTAAAATGATTGTTTAGTTTTCTGGAATACACGACTTCTGGAAGCGCTGCAAAAGCGGTTGCTCCCGAGTCAGGCGTTAGCACTCTTCCGAAGTTTGGAAGAACTCCTAAAGAATCTAAAAAACGTTTGTTGAATTCAGGGAAATGAAAAACAGCACCGGTTATAGACAATGACAACTTGTTTTTTTCATTCCTGAAAATATTGCTGTAGTTGAACACTGCTGAATAGCCAAGATTGGAAATTTCGCGCGAACGATCTAACCCTGCGGCCAATTCAAAATTGAACTTTGAAATCACGGTGTCCGTTTCCACTTTCAATAAAGTAGCGTAACGCAATTCATTGAACAGAGAGTCCTGCGAAAACACGACGTTAAACGCTACAACAAGCGAGAGTATAGCTATGATTTTTTTCACGAGGGGAAGATAGAACAGTCTTTCAAAACATGCATTGTTAATAGGTAATAAGTTTCACAATTTTATGTTGAAAGAATAGCCTTTAATTTGTGTTGTTATGGCGAAAATAGAAATTGATTTAGAAGAAGAAAATCGCGAGATACTTCGCAGATACCGCGCACTTTTACGCGTTTGTTATCGCTCGAAAACCCGTGCCGATCGTGCGCGGATAAGGAAAGCCTTCGAGCTTTCCGTAGATGCTCACAAAGACATGCGTCGCAAGAGCGGCGAGCCCTACATCTACCACCCGATAGCTGTGGCAAAAATCGCCGCAGAAGAATTGGGGCTCGATACCATGAGCATCGTCTGCGCTCTTCTTCACGATACTGTCGAAGACACTGAAATAACGCTCGACGATATTCAACGTCAGTTCGGAAAAAAAGAACGCGTTATTATCGACGGCCTGACAAAAATTTCTGGCGTTGCAGACTTGAGCTCCAGCGATCAGGCCGAGAACTTTCGCAAGATGCTTCTGACGCTGTCAGATGACGTGCGCGTGATCCTGATCAAACTTGCCGATCGTCTGCACAACATGCGCACGCTCGATCACATGCGAAGAGACAAGCAATTGAAAATTGCTAGCGAAACACTTTTCATGTATGCGCCACTCGCCCATCGACTTGGATTGTACAACATCAAAACAGAACTCGAAGATTTAAGCCTGAAGTTTACAGATCCTGCCGCATACGATGACATCATAACCAAACTTCAAAAGACACAAGCCGTTCGCACCCGATTCATTAATCAGTTCACACTGCCTATCCGCAGAGCGCTCGATGAACAAGGATTAGTGTACGAAATCAAAAGCCGAACAAAAAGCATCTTCAGCATCTACAATAAGATTCATACGAAAGGGGTTCCATTCGAAGAAATCTACGACTTGTTCGCCATTCGAATCATTCTTAAAACTCCGCAAGAACAAGAAAAAACCGATTGCTGGAGAGTATACTCTGCAGTAACCGATTTTTATGTGCCAAGCACTGAGCGCCTGCGCGATTGGATTAGTACACCGAAAAGCAGCGGCTATGAATCGCTTCACACCACAGTTATGTCGCCAACGGGTAAATGGGTGGAAGTTCAAATTCGAAGCGAGCGCATGGATGACCTTGCCGAGAAAGGATATGCAGCGCATTGGAAATACAAAGACGCAGTTGAAAGTCCGGAAAGCAAACTCGATAAATGGCTCGGACAAATTCGTGACGTGCTAGAGGCACCAAGCGACAATGCCATTGAATTCATTGATAATTTCAAGCTTTCTCTTTTCAGCGAAGAGATTTATGTCTTCACGCCAAGTGGCGATTTGAAAACGCTTCCTGTTGGATCAACAACTTTGGACTTCGCTTTTCTCATTCACTCACAGATAGGCTACCAGTGCATTGGAGCCAAGGTTAACCACAAACTAGAACCTCTCAGCCACAAGTTAAGCAGCGGTGATCAAGTTGAAATTCTAACTTCTAAAAAGCAACGTCCGAAAGAAGATTGGTTGAACATTGTCATCACCGCTTCTGCACGTCAGAAAATAAAAACGGCATTAAAAGAAGAGAAAAAACAAATCTCTGAAGAAGGAAAGGAAATGTTGAAACGCCGTTTCAACTCGCTAAAAATTACCTGGGGCAGCAAGAATATTGACGAGTTCGTGCGTGCCTATGGATGCGTTACCGCAGTTGACTTCTACTACAAAATTGCTAAGGGTCGCATCGAATTGAAGAAGCTAAAACCACATACTGTGGAAGCCGACCGCATTCGATTCGATAAGAACACGCAGGAGAAGCACGAAGAAATTACACGCATTGTTACGACAGCGCCTTCAACCGGTGACACCGTACTTATTGGAGACGACAAGCAAAAAGTAGACTTCAGCTTATCTGTTTGTTGCAGCCCGATTCCAGGGGATGAAGTATTCGGATTTATTACTGTTTCGGAAGGGATAAAAATTCACCGAACGAATTGTCCCAATGCGCAGGAGCTGATGAGCAAGTACGCCTATCGTGTCATCAAAGCAAAATGGAGCAGCAACGATTTGGTGCAATTCGAAGTAGGATTGAAGTTCTCAGGAACCGATGATGTTGGATTGGTTCAGAAAATAACAAACATCATTTCTACCGATATGAATGTGAACATGCGCGCCATTTCTTTCGAAGCAAGAGACGGTATATTCGAAGGAAAAATGATAGTGCTGGTGCATGATACAGAACATTTGAATCATCTGATTAAAAACCTTCAAGATGTAGATGGCGTGCTAACGGTAGACCGCATTGAAAGTGAATTTGCTTAAAGCATCTTCATCTTTCGTATTTTTGAAACATGACCTCTGCCGGAAAAATAGAATTGCTGCTTCATTCCAAGAAGAAACAATTGGCGGTTCTTATTGATCCAGATAAGTGGAACAGTGAAAACGCGCAACAGCAAGGAGCTTTATACAAGGCTGCTGGCGTAGATTTTATTCTGGTAGGTGGAAGTTTAAATGCAGCTTCAGATTTCAATGAACGAGTGGAACGCTTGCGAGCAACTTGTCCTTTGCCATTGGTGCTCTTTCCGGGTCATCCACTGCAACTTACCAAACACGTAGACGCAACACTTTTTCTTTCTTTGATATCTGGAAGAAATGCTGAATTCCTTATTGGACATCAAGTTGTTTCGGCACCTTATTTACATGAATGGAAACAGGAAGTCATTCCAACCGGATACATGTTGGTTAATGGCGGAAATACAACAACAGCGATATACATTAGTCAGACCGTTCCTCTTCCTAACGACAAACCTGAAGTAGCCGCTGCGACAGCGCTTGCAGGAAAATATTTAGGACTTCGTTGTTTCTATTTAGACACCGGAAGTGGGGCAGATTTTCCAGTTTCTCAAGAACTGATTTACGCTGTAAAAAAGACTACACAACTTCCTGTAATTGTTGGTGGAGGAATAGTTAATGAACAACAGGCGCATGCTGCTTGGCAAGCAGGTGCCGACGTTGTGGTTATGGGAACCGCAGTAGAGCAGAATCCTGAAATACTTTTCGAAATACAAAAATTGAACGCCTTATGATTCGTAGACCTTTCAACCTAAAAAAATGGATCGAAGAAAACAGAAGTTTACTTCAACCCCCAGTAGGAAATAAAAATCTTTATGTTGAATCAGAGGACTACGTAATTATGATTGTTGGTGGTCCAAACGCTCGGAAAGATTATCACTACAACGAGACCGAAGAATGGTTCTTCCAAGTTGAAGGCAGCGTTATGATTGGTGTGCAAGAAGATGGAAAGGCCGTTGATATTGAAGTGAAAGAAGGAGAAATGTTCTTACTTCCACCAAGAACACCCCACCAGCCGCGCAGAGGTGAAGGAACTGTTGGAATTGTTATCGAAGTGAAACGTGCAGAGCGCGAGTTAAAAGACGGACTATTGTGGTTCTGCGAAAAATGCAATCACCCACTTCATGAAACGTATTTCGTTTTGGAAAACATTGAAAAAGATTTCTTACCTCGCTTCAGAGAATTTTACGGAAGTGAAGAAATGAGAACGTGCAAGTCTTGCGGACACGTGATGGAAACGGATCCTAAATTCGTTTAAGTCTTAACGTCTTTTCAGCCAAAGCTCTGGATTCTGCGGCACCCATCCGGCTTCTGAAACTTTTCCCAATTCAAAATGAAGGACGTAACCTTCACCGTTATGAGCTACGGTTCCTATCTTGTCTTTGGTGTTGACTTTCGTTCCCACTGAAACATAGACGTTTTGCAATCCGCTGTACACCGTTTTGTACGCGCCGTGTGTGACAATCACGTTCATTCCAGCACCTTGAATATTGAAGACACTGGTTACTGTTCCGTTGAACACCGTGAATATTTCTGCATTTGCTGAAGTAATGAAATCCACGCCTTTGTTGTTCACCTCAATACCCGCAATGCTTTCATGCGCATGCCTACCGAACTTAGATCCGACAGCTCCTGACGCAACAGGCCAAGGCAAACTTCCTTTATTCTGTTCGAATACTGTATTTGCGAGAACAACCTCCGGTGCACTTTCCATTTTCGGAGTTGCATTTACGACTGGTTTCGGCGGTGTAACCACCGCGACAGGTGTATTGGTCTTAACAGGTGCTGTTGTTCCCGAGGCGTTGGCAGATGCATTGTTCGAAGCCGTTGCATTCGCTGCAGCTCTTCGTTGATCTTCCTTCCTCTTCTCTTCCGCAAGCCTCGCTTTCTCTGCTTCCTGCTTGCGAATACGTTCGTTCTCTGCAGCGATTTCCTGACGAACAATTTCTTCAATCTTATTGGTTAACTGCCTTCTCTCAACTTCCTTTTGACGCTGAATTTCACGTAATTTCCCTTCTTCCGATTTAAGGAATTCCAACTTCTTCTGTTGTTCTAATTTGTTCAACGCAATCTCGTTTCGTTCACTTTGTTCATCGCTCGAAAGGGCCAACTTGGTCTGTTTGTTTCCTTCCAACATAGAAATATTTTCGGCTATCTCTAACTGAGCATCTTTCATTTGTTGAGCATGAAATTTCCTGTTCTCAGCGTATTGCTTCAAAAGCTGAACACGCTTTACCGCCTGGAAGAAATCTGATGAAGAAAGAATGAATGCTATTTTCGAATAGGATGAACGCTGCTTGTAGCTGTTGTAAATCATCTTCGCGTATTCAGCTTTTAAATCTTGAATGCTCGCTTCAAGATCAACCACGCGACCCTCACCATTCTTAATTTCACCATCAATGGTTCCTACTTCTGAATTGATGGATTGGATTAATTCTTCACGCAAACGAATTTGCTCATTCAACAACGAGAGTTCTGCTGAAGCGCTGCGCTGATCAGCCTGATATTCCTTGATGAGTTGCTTCGTTCTAGCTATTTCATTATTCAATTCGCTTCTACGAGAAGTAAGCTCTGCTTTCTTGGTTTGAGCAAATACCCATTGAAAGGTCATTCCTGAACAAACAAGAATAAGCACAAGAAGCGCGTAAGAAACATGTGATTTATTCAGCCCTTTCATTCCTATTTCCTTTTGATTGGATAGTCCTTATCGTAGTCGAACGAAAAATCGTAATGATTCTGTGTGTTCAATCGAACAATTTTAAAATCGAGTACTGTCTTTCCTTTTACATCATCGATTTGAATGTTGCATTTATGAGGGTAATGCGAAGGATCTTCTTCATCGAATTCAGAATAGTTAATCTGCACCATTCTCTTCGTGCGTATATCGGTCAACTCACATTTCACCACTTTATACAAATCCGATTCAATCCAGAATTTGGATGAAATCCAATCGTTATCTTCCAACCTCTTGGGAACTCTTCTCCCATCGCGATTTGTCAATGAATCTTGATCCTCAGATGCTCTTCGGACCCGTCGAGACAAACGAGATACGAGCGTGTAATATTCAACGTCGAGCTTCTCAATTCCACTTTTCATGCGTCCTTCCTCGCGACTTAAGCCAATTGGATTTCCGATTAATAAATCTTGAAGCGTAGATAGATCCAAGTCAATCTTGGCTAGTTCTGTCAACTGATTCACAGAGCCCAAGAAAACATACTTATCTCCAGGAATGTCAGAAACCATTTTCAAACTATCCTTATCAACCAAAAGTCGCAACACCTCAATACCCAATGCCGGACTCACGCTTACAGATACTGCGCTGTCCTTACGCATGCGAACAGTGGCCTTGAATCCTTGCTGCTCTTCTCCGCTTGTAAACTCAGCGTCGAGCTTCATTCCCAACCAATCAAATTCGAATTTATTCTTCTCGATATTTCTAGTCAAAAAAGCTTGCGTTCTTTCCTTCAGCGGTTCTTGTGTAACAACAACCTCTTTGCTTTTGCAGGCGAAGAGAAATGGGATAAGGAGTATGATGAGATACTTATTCAATGAATTTCTTTTGGTTAATTTTTTCTTTCAATTTCGAATGAGCTGGATTCAAAGTCAAGGCTTTGTTCCAGCATTCTAGCGCTTTCGCTTCGTTGCCTAACATGAAATAGGTATCGCCCAAATGTTCCCAAATCTCTTGATCTGTTTTCAGTATTCCTGCAGCAATTTCGAATTGCACCAACGCATTCTGATATTGTTTCTTTTGAAACAATACAAAACCAAATGTGTCTAAATAAATAGCGTTATTGGGTTGCATAGAAACGGCATATTGAATAATACCCAAGGCCTTATCCAACTGCACTTTTTTCAAAGCGAGATAATACGCGTAATTGTTAAGCCCTGTAGCATTATCTGGATTTTGAATCAACGCCTGTTCAAACGACTTCTGGCATTCTGTCCAATTGTCTGTCTTGAAGTAAACACTTCCCAACGAAGAATAAAACTGAGAAAGAAGTTCTGGATTCTCAATTACCAAATCTCTTCCCGTCAAGAGCAATTCCAAAGACTTCGTGTAATCTTGTAATTTGAGATAACCCAAACCACCATAGTAATACACTTCAGCATCGGTAGGATAAAGCTCCAATGCTTCATTTGCATATTTCACTAATTCATTCCACTTACGCTGTGCCTTTTGGTTCTCTAGTAAGAACTGCCACACCAACAAATCACTTTTGCTTAAGTCAATGGCCAGCTTTAACATTTCTTCTTGACGAACAAAATTATTTTGATGATTCGCAACAAAAGACAATTGAACCAAGCACTGATATTCCGATTTAAACTGATTGAACGTAAGGTCGAAAATTTCCCAAAGAGGCTTTAAGAATTTTTCGTCCTGCGCTGCACGTTCTTCATACTTTTTTAGAATATCCACTGCATCGTACCAGGCCAAATCTCCTGATTTGATTGATTTTTTCAGAACCTCATAGCTCTTTGCATCCTGACCCGAATTGGCCAACTCACCACTTTCTTCTAGAAGTAATTTTCCATTGTTAGGAATAACTTCCTTCATGTGCTTCAGCCATTTTGAAGCTTCGTCACTCATCTTATTCTCACGATAAAAATCTAGCAAATAGAAATAATACGCATCTTCTACTTTGTTCTTACTCTCGAAATCTTCTAAGACCTTTCCCGCTTCTTTCAACTTGCCTTGCGCACTTAAAAGATCAAAACGCTTGCGGGCCACATCCTCGTCCTCCCCTTGAATAGCCGCGATTTGAGCGAGCACACTAGCAGCTTGATTCATATCGTAGTTGCCAATAACATTGAGATACTCATTCAAAACCGGCACCGGATTCGAGCTGTATTTCACGGCTAAATCGAAATGCTTGATTCCTTCTTTGATGTCACCTGAATAAATTTCATAGTATCCTAAATCCTTCAAATACCAAGAATTCGTAGGTTCCATCTCCACTGCGCGTTCGATGTGCTCTTTTCCCATTTTTTCAAACTTGGGAAGCTGTGAACACAATTTTGAAATTTCATAATGCGCAGCACTCACCTCTTCGTATTTCAATGCGGTGTTGAAGTAGTTGATTGCAATCTCAAAATTGCCTCCCATCTTCGCTTTTTCCCCTTGATAAAAATACTGCTGAAACTTCGCGTGATTTTCGTCTGTAACTGTAGTCGGTTTTGTTTTACCGCATGAAGCGAGAACAACCAAAGAGAAAAAAAGAAGAATTTTGTTAGTCATTGTTTTGAATGGAATTGTAAGAACCCAAATCAAGCACTCCCTTCACTCCTTTGACTTGACAATACTCATCGACCAATGAATTTTTAAGCTGACAGTTCTCCACTTTTGAATTGGATTCAATAGACGTGTTTTCAAGAGTTGAATTCGCAATGGAAACATTGCTCGCAATGCTAACGTTAGGACCAACCGTTGAATTGTTAAGGACTACATTATTCCCGAAGTAACAAGGTTCAATAATTTTCGAATCACCTTCCAACTTCACGTTGTGATTTTGAGGAAGTCTTGAAACTACAGAAGCCATCGTTTCCACTACTGCAGCCTTATTTCCGCAATCCATCCACTCGTTCACTTCACCCGGAACAAACTTAGCTCCTTGCTTCATCATGTTGCGCATGGCGTCTGGCAATTGGTATTCGCCTCCGTTCATGATGTTGTTGTCTAGCAAATATCTAAGTTCACGTTTCAACCATTCGCCGTCTTTGAAATAATAAATTCCAATCATAGCTAAATCTGAAACGAACTCTTGTGGTTTTTCTTGGAAGGAAACAATGGTGCCTTCAGCATTCAATTCAACCACACCAAACTGGCGAGGGTCTTCAATTTTCTTCACCCACAAAACGCCGTCTGCGTTTGGATCTAATTTGAAGTCGGCACGAAAAAGTGTATCTGCGAAAGCCACAGTAACGGGACCTTGCAGCGCAGACTCTGCGCAGAGAATCGCGTGTGCTGTTCCCAATGCTTCGTCTTGGTAATGTATGGTTCCTTTAGCGCCTAGCTGTTCTGCTAACGCAATAAGATTATTCTCAACTTCCTTTCCGAATCGACCGATAATGAAAGCAATCTCTTCAACTTTTTCGGTTTGAATAGAAACAATATCCTCTACCAATCGCTGAACAATAGGCTTCTCTGCAATGCGCACGAGGGGTTTCGGGGTTACGAGGGTATGCGGGCGCAAGCGCTTTCCCATACCTGCCATTGGAATAACTATTCTCATTTCTGCTTAATTTTTTTCTTACAAAAGAAAGCAAAAAGGCCGAAGTCTTTTCGGCCTTCCAATGAAGTAATGAACATTTGAAATTGAATGAATTATTTCACGCCTGTGCTGCCGAATCCGCCTGCACCTCTTTCACTTTCCGAAAGCGAATCTTGCTCTACCCATTCTACTTGTTCGTGCTTGGCTACAACCATTTGCGCAATGCGCTCGCCAGGCTCAATAGAGAAAGGTTCATTCGACAAATTGACCAATAAAACTTTGATTTCTCCGCGGTAATCGGCATCAATTGTTCCAGGCGTATTCAACACCGTAATTCCGTTCTTGAATGCAAGGCCACTTCGCGGACGAATTTGCGCTTCAACACCAACAGGCAATTCCATGAACAATCCGGTTGGAACCAAAACTCTTTCGAGTGATTTCAATTCAATGAATTCTTCAATATTTGCGCGAAGATCTAATCCCGCTGCATGCGCCGTAGCGTAGGCTGGAGCTGGATACTTCGATTTATTTATTAAGGCAACTTTCATTATTTTCCTGTGAAAGTTGGTTTGCGTTTTTCCATGAAAGCAGTTGTTCCTTCTTTGAAATCTTCGGTTCCGAAACACTTTCCGAACTCTTCCGCTTCGGCTTTCAATCCGACTGCTTCGCTATCAAATCCGGCTTGCACTGCGCGTAAAGCACTTGAGATGGCCGATGGTGAAAGCTTTTCAATCTTATTAGCCAAATCTGTCGTGAACTGCATCAATGCTTCCAATTCCACAACGTGATTCACCAATCCCCATTGCAAAGCGTCTGCTGCTGATAGTCTTCCTGCGGTAACGATTAACTCGGTTGCTTTTCCTCTTCCAACCAATCGTGGCAAACGCTGTGTTCCGCCGTATCCGGGAATGACACCCAAAGAAACTTCAGGCAATCCCATGACTGCATTCGAAGAGGCCACACGCATGTGACAGCTCATGGCCAATTCTAAACCACCTCCGAATGCATATCCGTTTACGGCAGCAATTACGGGAGTGTTCAAACGCTCTACGAAATTGAATAATTGTTCATGTCCCAACAACGAAAGTTCCTTTCCTTGTTCAACAGAAAAACTTGCGAATTCCTTAATGTCTGCACCCGCTACGAAAGCTTTCTCTCCTGCGCCAGTTAACACAATTGCGCGAACGTTTTCATCTGCTTCAGCATCTGCAAAAGCGGTATGAAGTTCTTCAATGGTTGCCTTATTCAAAGCATTCATTTGATCGGGTCTGTTAATGGTAATGATGCGCGTTGCACCAATGTTTTCAAGAAGTAAAAATTGAAATGACATGGTAAATTGTTTCCGCGAATTTATTCCAAAAGCCACTAACGAATCACAGTTACGTGTCCAATTAATTGTTGTCTGCTTTCCAACGAGTCGAAAATTAACTTCCATGTATAGACATCGTTCGGAACAAAATACCCTTTGTATCCCGCTAACCACGGCTCATTCGGATCTCTCGTTTCGAAAATCATGATTCCCCAACGATCGAAAATTTGAAGATGGAATCCAGTTAAATTTTCGCCAACAACCAAGAATACATCGTTCAACCCATCACCGTTCGGAGTTACAGTATTTGGGACATAAACAGGGAAATAAGGCCGAACATAAACCGAATCTATTCCCACACATCCAGTGTTGTTTATTGTTGACAGATAATACCAGGTGGGCTCTGATGGGATTGCTTCAGGATAAGCGCAGTCTGTGCAAGACAAGCCTGTGGAAGGAGACCAGTTAAAATTCAATCCGAATGTATTTCCGAATAACGTTGTACTTCCAGGATAATCGAAGTATTGATCCGGACCGGCATCAACTTCTGGTAATTGAAGAATATTCATGTACAATGAATCAGTATCTGCACATCCGTTCACGTCTGTTCCAACTACAGTGATCCATTGCGAAAACGGCGCATTTGCTAACGTTGAACTAGAAGATGCATCAACAACACTGCTGTATGGAAGCCACGAATAAAAATCGGCACCAAAAGCTTCAATCGGATAGTACTCGCCCAGGCAAACAGTTCCGCCTTCGGATGCTACTACATTCAATTCAATGACATTGATTGACACTTCGGAATTCCCTGCTCCGCAAGAATTAGTAATAGCAACGTTGTAGGTTATTGAATTACTTGGTGAAGCAGTCGGATTCTGAATTGTGGTTGAATTCAATCCAGCGGAGGGAGACCAGGAATAGGTGAGTCCTTCTTCCGATTGCAAAACAACGCTTTCTCCCAAACACAAATCTATGATTGGATAAGTCACACCTCCGGGAACAGTTTGTTCAACAAAAACAAAACAGCTATCGGTGGCGATGCATCCTTCGGGAGTTGTAATCGTAACGAAAAATTGCTCATCTACTGTTGGAGTTGCTACTGTGGCAGCAGTATTCAATGAACTTAATGAAGGACTTGCCTGCCATGAATAGCTTGTACCACCCGATGCCGTTAGCGGCTGTGAATCGCCAATGCAAATGGTGTGATCTGGGCCTGCTTCAGCAATTGGAATAATAACATTAACATAAACCCCAACCGTATCACTTCCACACGCATTGAAATCAGAAACGTAATAGGTTGTCGAATTCGAAGGTGTTGCTACTGCTGAGCTTCCAATAACGTTGGAAAGCGTGGCGTCATTCAACCAGAATAAATTTGCAGAACCGGTCGCATTCAAGGACACAGACTCTCCCACACAAAGCGGATTTATCGGAGCGATAGTTGGAGGAACGAATTCAATGATTTGAAGATTAACAGTTGCGGTATCGGATAGATAGCAGTCGTTCATGTCGGAAGCAATCATAGAAACCGTTATGTTTCCAACAGTATTGAAAACGTGACTGGGCTGAAAGGCTGTGCTGGTTTGTCCATCTCCGAAATTCCAAATAAAATCAGAAGCATTCTGCGTTTCATTGGTGAATTGCGCAGGGGTTCCAACACAAATTTGTGAAGGCCCTTGCACATTGGCTATTGCTTCAAGTTGCCCGAGATCGAAACGAAAAACAGCGAGGTTACAGCCGAAGCTGTTGTTGGTGGAGGACCACGCTCCAGACGTTGTTGGAAAATCATCGTTGTTCTGACATCCCGCGCAGACTGCTTGATAAACAGATCCGCTCTTATCAAAACGTGACGTTCCTCCATCTACGTGCTCCGCACTTGAACTACCTCCGAGGTAAGAACCGTAAACGAGTTGCGTAGCATCTGCATTCAAAACAGCTAAATAGAAATCGCTTCCATCGGTGGTAGATTGAAATGCATCTGCGGTAATGGGTAAGTTATTTGTTGTGCTGTTGTAGGCAAGACATGTCAATGCGGGACACGTTAATGAATTGATATGTCCACCCCAACCGCTGAAATAAATCTGGTTGCAATCGCTTACTAAAAAAGCAGTAGGGGAAATATCAATCTCACCGCTGCCTGTTCCAATGGTGGTGTTCCAGTTGAGTGTGCTTAAAGTTGAATTGTATTTGCGAATGAATTGTCCACTGTTTGGTTGTCCGTATAATCCAGGTGTGATGCTCATGCTCCCTTTTGTTTGTCCCAAACAATAAATGTTATCATTCAAATCTGTTTGAAGGAAATACACCTGATCGTACTCTCCAGTTCCGACGAACGTTCCCGATGTTACATTGAAATTTACAGGGTCAATTTTTAGAATGAATCCGTCTGTTGCCCCGTTCCAATTCGAATCTTCTCCGCCTGAACAGAAAGGGAAATTTTGACTCTTGGTTCCTCCGGCAACGAGAATGGAACCGTCGTTCGCGAACTCTAACGAATAGATGGCATCGGCCGCAGATCCACCAATGTATGTAGACCACAACAACATGCTTAAGCTCGGATTAAACTTCGCAATGTAACCGTCGCTATCTCCTCCTCCGTAATTCGTTTGAATGGACCCTCCGGCTAAATCAGCATTACCTCGTACACAAGAACCAATGAAAATATTGTTGTTCGCGTCGACATTCACCACACCTCGAAATGCATCACCGTAATTGTAAAACAATTCATTGGCATAGTTCAATCCATCGTTTGACGCGTCCCCTAAAAAAGTTGACCCCGCTAAAGTTCCGCTCGCATTGAATTTCGAAATGAAAAAATCACATCCATCTGGATGTCCACTTGTAAAAAACGTAGTCATCATTAATGGAGCTCCACCGCTGAATAAGGGTTGGAAAGTTCCCAAAGTTGCAGGGAAGTCGCTACTTCCAGTTACACCAAAAACGATAATGCGATCAAGGTTATCTACCACAACGGAGTGTGGAGTTTCTTGATGAAGTCCACCCAGGTAAGTGCTGTATAAAAGGGCTGATCCTGTTGCATCGAATTTCGAAATTGCCACATCAAAGTAGTTGCCCGCAGTCGGATTAAAAGCTGTGGAATAAGCGTTGGCGGTTGTTGGGTAATTGTTCGCGAATACGCTTGCTCCTGAAACCAAGTTTCCGCTCAAATCATCACATGCGGTAAATCCGAAATTATTAGCTGAAGAACCTATGAATGTTGAGAATGAAATTTCAGGATCAATGATGAGCGCGAAGTTTGAATCGTATTCTCCCAACACAAATTGAAGTCGATTTCCATTCAACACATAATCGCATTTCACTTCAATTAAATGTCCGTTTATCGATTGAAAAGCGAAGGGTCTCGTTTCGTAAATTCTTCCAAGCCCGTGATGAGAAATTAAGTTTCCCGAAGTGTCTAATTCCAAACGAAGCGAATCGTGATACTTCCATGAAATTAGATTCGGATTGACGTGAGGCTGTAGTTCAAATTGATACTTAATGGTTTTCGATTTGCCCAATAAGCGCAGGTTAATTCCTTCGTAAACATTCTGAAAATTGATGTTTTGAAAACGCTTCACATGTGAACTCCACTTCGTTGAATCAGACCCCAAATAATAATTGAAATACCCTGGCAAATCGTCTTGTTCTTCGGCCAAATTCAAACTTGCATTTTCCAATTGTTGAAGGAAGAATAAGGTAACCGTAGAATCTGGCAGGACATTGGGCTTATGATCCGGATTAAAAATAGTTGAATCGAAGAGCTGATAAGCGAACCCTTCAGACTGAATCCAAAACGAACCTCCAGGAATTTCTGCTTTGTACCTGACTTGCGAAGGCCATTGGCCTTTGTTCTGAATGAAAGAAATCTGCGAAGAGACAATCGCTGGCAATCCTGCCAGAAAAATCAGAAAAAATAAAAGTGCTCTTCGTTGGGGAAACATGGTCTTCGAAGATAAGACTACTTCCGAAGACAATGCGTTGCTCGACAATAAAAACTAGCTCAATTTATCTGCTAAGATGCGCATTTCCATAGCCGGAGAAATCTTCTCGTACAGAATGCGGTATACCGCTTCGGCAATAGGAATATCTGCATTGAACTTCTTGTTGATCTCGTGAATTCCGCGTGTAGCATAGTAACCCTCGGCCACCATATTCATCTCAATGGTTGCCCACTTCACGCTGTAACCCTTACCCACCATTGTACCGAACGTACGGTTTCTAGAATAAGGTGAGTATGCTGTTACCAACAAATCACCCAAATAAGCAGAAGACTTCACATCTCTGTGCACCTCGTGTACCGAATCAATGAATCTTTCTATCTCACCAATTGCAGCCGTTACAAGTACAGCCTGAAAATTATCGCCGTATCCCAACCCGTGGCAAATTCCAGAAGCCACCGCATAGAC
Source organism: Flavobacteriales bacterium (assembly GCA_044374295.1). Taxonomy (GTDB): domain Bacteria; phylum Bacteroidota; class Bacteroidia; order Flavobacteriales_D; family Sanyastnellaceae; genus CAIZGX01. Next base: position 59,040 of record JBILOU010000003.1, read on the forward strand.
ATTTTTCAGAATGGCTGATAGTTCGGTTCCGAAAACATCTTCCGTTGTCGTGGTCTTGATGAACCTGCATTTCAACTGCTCGGCCATGTAATCGGCCTTCTCTAGATCGGAACAACCGATGGTCAAGTAGGACAACTTCTCAAGAGCTACTTCCTCTGCATGACAAGGTCCGCAGATAATACCAATGCTATCGTATGGCACATTCCATGTTTTGTGAAAGTAGCGCGCAGGAATCGCATCGAACTCGTTGATAACACCCTTGATTGCAGAGAACAAAATCTTATTCTCCAACCCCTTCACCTCCGCCTCTTGAAAAGCGGAGTGAACAAACGCTGAGGGAATAGCAACTACCAAAATATCACAGGCATCTACCACCTCTTGCAGGTTCGAAGAAACAAGAACTTTTTCCATATCGAATTCAATGGCTTGAATGTAATTCGGATTGTGTCCAAACTCCTGAATGTGCTTCACAGCTTCTTCATTGCGCATCCACCAATACACATGTTCTTGCGATTGACTCAATAGTTTGGTTAACGCCGTAGCCCAACTACCTCCGCCTAATACTCCAATTGTCTTCGTTCCTGAATCTGTCATGGCTGCAAAGATAATCATTCTGAAAAACTCCGTTTTCCTTCGTAATTTGCAAGCATTGAAGCCAATGAACTATGGAAAAACTGAAAGCGATACTGGTCGACGATGAATTTTTCGCTCGCGAAAATTTGAAAATGTTGTTGGAAGATTATGCGAGTGAGCATGTTAATTTAATTGGCGAAGCAGCTTCCGTTAAAGAAGCGTTGGAATTGTGTGAAAAGAATAAAGTAGATCTGGTGTTCTTAGATATCATGATGCCCGAAGCCGATGGTTTCGCGTTTTTAGAACAAGTCAAGGACAGAAGTTTTCAAGTCGTATTTACAACAGCCTTCCGTGAATACGCTGTAAAGGCCATTAAAGAAAATGCGTTAGACTATCTCGAAAAGCCTATCGATATTGAAGAATTAAAAAATGTTGTTGCAAAAGCTGCCAAGAATCTTGAACAAAAAACTGGTTCAATAGACGAAGACAAAATCAATCGCGTACTTCAAGAAATTGCATTGCACAGCAACTTCGACAAAACCATTGTCCCAACACGCGACGGATTTGTGATACTTCGAAACAATGAATTGATTCGGTTGGAAGCCGACGAAAATTACACGACGTTGTATTGTGTAAATGGAAAGAAATACGTGAGTAGTAAAAACATAAAATCGTTCGAAGAGAAATTAGATTCGCACATGTTCATGCGCGTGCACAAATCTCACATTGTAAACATCGCCTTCCACCTGAAAGAATTTAATAGAACAGAAGGAAACGTTGTTGTGTTATCGAACGGAGATCATGTGCCTGTTTCAAGAAGGAAATTGCAAGAGTTTTTAGACAAGATGCAAGAATAATAAATGTCGTTCAAAAAGTACATATCACTCGTTCTGCTTTGGGTTCCTTTGCTTGCATTCGGACAGCAATTCTCTTTCATTCAATACAGTTTGAAAGAAGGGTTAGCTCAAACGCAAGTGCGTTGCATTCAGCAAGACAAGCAAGGGTATGTTTGGATAGGCACACTCGGTGGCGCTTCAAAATTCAACGGAAATGACTTCGTGAATTTTAGTCGAACCGACGGGCTCATTAACAATCAGATTAACTGCATTCATCAACTTCAAAACGAACAAATCGTTTTTGGTTCCATTGGTGGAATTTCTGTTTTAGATGGAAACACATTCACCAATCACAAATACTCCGGCGAACTGAATGATGCATCGACCACATCGTTGGTTGAATTCAACACGAACGAATTACTTATTGGAACAGAGCGCGGACTCATTTTCTTTTCAGAAAACAAATTCGTTGAAGATAACATCACACTTTTCTTTCAAGGAGAAAGCATCAAACGCATTCGAAAAAATAGCAACAACGATCTGCTCGTTTCCACCAAAAAAGGAATCTGGAAACTGAAAGACAATCAATGGCAGAAGATTTATGCTTTGAACGACGAAGAAAATGTACTCTTCGATTTTATTGAAAATTCAAACCAAGAAATTTGGGTGGTTACTTCATTGGGAGGTGTGCTCAATGTGAATACTGGCCTGCCACTCACAAACATCGGCGACTTCGCTTTGGCCAATGTGTTTACAGGAATCGATTCGAACAACGGAAACTTCTACTTCACAAGTCGAACTGGAGTTGTGATGTTCAATGAAGCAAACGGAAGCCATCTGCTTTTTTCAAAATCGAATGGGTTAGCGGTCGACGATATTCGTCAGGTCTTTATTGACCGTGAAGGCATTCAGTGGTTCGCGAGTTATGGAGGTGGTATTTTTAAACTGACGAGTACTCAATTCAAAAGCTTCAGCACCAATAATGGATTAACGGGAAATGCCGTGATGAGTATTTCGCAAGATTCACGAGGAAATTACTTCTTCGGAACCTACGACAACGGAATAAGCATCTTGTCTAATCCGACTGATAATTTTAATGCAAATTTCAATGCAGCATTGCATGAACTCTCTCCGAATTTACGTGTTTGGACAACCTTGAAAAGTTGGGGTTGGAAAGGAGCTATTTGGATTGGAACTCCCGAAGGACTTTATGAATACGACTGTTGTTCATACGCGATGCCGCATTGGCTTCATTTCGGGAAAGAAGAAGGTTTGGAGGAAGAAGTCGTTCTTAGTCTACTGGAAAGAAGTGATGGTTCCTTGCTCATTGGAACCAACAAAGGAATTCAAGCTTATTCGAAAGAAAAGTTTCAAAGCTTTTCGCAATTGCCCAAATTCCCCGCGACAAGAATTCGTCATATGTTGGAAACGCGTGATGGAAAAATATGGATGGCCACTCGCGATGGAATTTCGCTCTTCCACAACAATACGTTTACTAATTTCGGTGAGGCGCAAGGCCTTCAAGACGCAAGTGCGTACAGCATAGCGGAACTGCCAAACGGAGAGATCATCGCAGGAACACAATCGGGACTGTACAAAGGAAACGAAAACGGTTTTGTGCGTGTAAACATTTCAAAAGAACCGGGAGGAAACACGGTAAACTTCTTGAAGGTGATTCAAAACAAACTTTGGATTGGAACGCTGAATGGCATTTTCATTTGGGAATTGAATGAAGCCGGAGGCCTTGGTGAGCGCATGATTCACCTCAATGAATCGGACGGATTAATTAGCCTCGAAACAAACTTAAACGCCATCTTCGTTGACCTTCAAAACATGGTGTGGGTTGGAACTCCAAACGGCGTCATGCACATTGAACTGAGCGCTATTGATGCGAAATTCAACATCCCTACTCCACTTGTTCACCTCACAAATATTCAGTCGAACCTTGAGAACATCGATTGGAAAACACTTACCTCAGGAACATGGAACGGCAAGTCTTTTCCGAATGGACTCGAATTCAATTACAGACAAAATTCATTTACGTTTTTCTTCGACGCTTCAAGCACGACCTACCCTGAAAGATTAGAATTCAGTTATTGGTTGGAAGGATTAGACAGCACGTGGAGCAGCCCCACTTCATTCTCTCAAGTGAACTTCAACAATCTTCCTTCGGGAAGTTATACGTTTCACATTCGCGCGCGAAACGGAGAATGGGGACAGTGGAGCGAAGAAGTGACTTGGCAATTCCGTGTTTTACCGCCGTGGTACATGACCTGGTGGGCCATTCTATTGGAGTTGATTTTTCTTTCGACCATTGTCATTCTTGTTTCGCGATCTAGAAGACGTAACATTCGCAACAAGCACTTAGCCGAGCAATCGGAAATGAAAGCGAAGCTGCTCATGCTTGAGCAACAAAGCATGAATTCAAGCATGAACAGGCACTTTATTTTCAACGCTCTGAATTCCATTCAATACTACATCAACCGTCAAGATCGCCTGGCTGCGAATCAATACCTCACCGACTTCGCGAAATTGATTCGCAAAAATCTAGACAGTTCACAAGAAAACTTCGCACCACTCTCGGAAGAAATTGAAAGATTGGAATTGTACTTGAAATTGGAAAGCATGCGCTTCCCAGATAAGTTCAAGTATCACATTCAACTCGACTCGCCAGAAGTACTTCGGTCGGTTAAAATTCCGGCCATGCTTATTCAACCGTTTCTGGAAAATTCCATCTGGCACGGTTTGCTGCCTGAAGATTCCGGAGGGTTATTGAATGTATTTTTCGGGTTGAAAAATGACTGCCTTGAAATTCGAATTGAAGACAATGGAATTGGACTGGCAGAAAGCCAAGCGCGGAAAACAAACAGCGACGGGCATATTTCTAAAGGAATGGAAATTACCCGCAGTCGAATTGCGCTCATTGAGCAGATGACTGGCAAACGTATTGAATTGATTGGTCCCGAAGACTGGAAATCGGAAAACGGAGAGTCGGGAACGCGCGTCACCATTCACTTCCCGAAAGATTTCCAGGAAATTTTCAATCAAGGCAACACTTTTTAAAAGATTTCGTTACATTTGTATAGACTTCGGTCCACTATGAAAAAACTCAATTACATAACGCTCCTATTTTTTGTTGCATTGGCATTCGCTTCATGCAGTAAATCTGTTTGGATGGAAGAAGTTACTTCCGTTGGAACCGAGCGTTCTGAAATCGTTGATAACACTGAGTTAAACACAGATAGTGATATTCTAGAAGAATCTTCAACTCCGAACAGTAATCGTAATTCTGAAGGCGGTTCAGACATTACAGATGATGAGGACGACGGCATTACGGACGACGAAGACGAAGACGATACCGACCAAACAGGCAAGAAGAAAAAATAACTCTTCACTCCTCTCAAAAAACTTTTTTAACAATTTCAAATCTTGTGATATCACGAGATAAGTTTGCTTTATGTCACCTGAACGCTCAATTCTACACATGGATCTCGACACCTTTTTCGTGTCGGTAGAGCGTTTATTGGACAGTCGCCTCAACAACAGGCCTGTACTTATTGGCGGAACCAGTGATCGCGGCGTAGTGGCTTCGTGCAGCTACGAAGCACGCAAATTCGGGGTGCATTCTGCCATGCCCATGCACATGGCGCGCAAGCTTTGCCCGGAAGCGGTAGTCATTAAAGGAAACTCCTACAACTACCTTAAGTATTCCGACATGGTGAGCGAAATGGTTCGCGAAGCTGTTCCGTTATTCGAAAAAACGTCTATTGACGAATTCTACTGCGACCTTACGGGGCTCGATCGTTTTTTCGGGTGCTATCAGTTCGCTGGAGAATTGCGTCAGAACATTTTGAAGGAAATTGGCTTGCCCATTTCTTTCGGTTTGTCTTCGAGCAAAACCGTGTCGAAAGTGGCTACGGGCGAGGCCAAACCGAACAATCAGATTCGAATTGAAACCGGGGCAGAGAAACCGTTCCTTGCGCCTCTTTCCATTCGGAAGATTCCGATGGTTGGAGAAAAAACGCATCAGCTCTTGGTGAATCTTGGCATTCGTAAAATTCAGACCTTACAGGAAATGCCGTTAGACGTTATGTCGAAGGCCCTTGGCGAAAACGGCACCAGCATCTGGAAAAAAGCCAACGCCATAGATCCCTCGCCTGTTGTGCCTTTCCAAGAACGGAAGTCCATTTCTACAGAGAGAACATTCGATCAAGATACCATAGACGTACATAAGCTTCGTGGGCTTTTAATTGCTATGACCGAGAACTTGGCGTTCCAATTAAGGAAGGGAGAAAAACTTACTTCGTGCGTTACCGTGAAACTGCGCTATTCCGATTTTCAAACGGAAACCATGCAATGCCGCATTCCTTATACTTCGGCAGACCACATTCTTATTCCGAAAATACTCGAGCTCTTCGAAAAGCTTTACTCGCGAAGGGTACTCATACGCCTCATTGGCGTGCGCTTCAGCCATTTGGTCTCGGGCGGATACCAGATTAATTTGTTCGACGACAACGAAGAGCAGATTAGCTTGTACACTGCCATGGACGAACTGCGAAAAAAATTCGGAGACCATGCCGTTATGAAAGCCGCAGGCATTGAAGCCCGAAGCATTGGCCGCGGCGAAAATCCTTTCGACGGAGGTCCGCCTGTTCTTCTCGCAAATAGGCGTCAGTAAGCCTTACCTTTGCACCCATGCAGCTTTGGGAAAACGAACACTTTACTTTTCTTCCTCCAAATTCGTCTGAACGTCAGGCCTACCTTGCTTGGGGAAGAAAAAGCGCGTTTATCCTAAACGAAAGTAATCCTTCCGAAATAGCGCAATTGAATGATTGGTTGAAGGAAAAGACACTTCCTGTTTTCGGATATCTTTCGTTCGAAGCGAAAAAACTTTTTGAAAAAAACGCTTACGAGAATTGTTGTTCAGACGGAAGTGAGCTCGTCTATTTCTTCGAACCTGAGCACATTTGGAAAGAAGAGAACGGGACATGGATTTGCCTGACCGAAGAACAACCGAACGAACGTTCGGTAATCGAAGATTTTCTTTCCAACTACAAAAAAATTGAACCTTCGGCTCTTGACGAAAAACTAGTTTTCGAAATGCTCGAAACCAAGGATAGTTACATTGAAAAGATTGAGCGGATTTTGAGCGACATTCAGCGCGGTGATTATTACGAAACAAACTTCTGCATGCCTCTTCAGGCAAAGGGTTCGTTGAACGATGCCTTTGCGCATTTTTCAAAAATGAACAACGCCACGGAGGCTCCACATGCAGTTTATTTCAATGGAAATAATCTTCAACTGTTGTGCACTTCACCGGAGCGTTTCATTCAGAAAAAAGGAAACGTTATTATTTCTCAACCTATTAAAGGAACCATTAAAAGAGGAGCAAATTCTGTTGAGGATGAGGAGAACAAAACTGTTCTTCGAACAAGTAAAAAAGAGCGGTCTGAAAACATCATGATTGTAGACTTGGTTCGCAACGACCTTTCGCGCATAGCAGAGAAAGCAAGCGTTCAAGTCACTTCCTTGTGCGAACTGCACACGTTTAAAACGCTTCATCATTTGATAAGCACGGTAAAAGCAACGCTTCCTTCCAACATAACCTATACTGAAATCTTAGCAGCTACGTTTCCTATGGGATCCATGACTGGCGCTCCGAAAATTAGCGCGGTTCAACACATGGAAAAACTAGAAGTCTTGGATCGCGGCATTTACAGCGGCACCTTCGGTGTGATAGAACCCAACGGGAATTTCGACTTCAATGTCATCATTCGTTCTGCCGTTTACAACAAAGAAAAAAAACAAACAACAATAAAAGTGGGAAGCGCCATTACGCATGCATCCAATGCGGAGTCGGAATACGACGAATGTCTATTGAAAGCCGCTTCTACCCTTTCCATATTTAACTGAACATGAAAAAACTACTTAAAGATTTAAAAGCCGAATATCAAACATTCGAAGACGCGCAATTGCTTGTGGCAGTAAGCGGAGGAATGGATTCAATGTTAATGGCAGAACTCCTGTTAAAAGCAAAAATTCCATTTGCGGTAGCGCACGTGAACTATCAACTTCGCGGAAAAGACTCAGAGAAAGATGAGCAGTTTGTGAAGGCCTATTGCAAAAAACACAAGCTCACTTTTCATTGCGCACACGCGGGCGATTTGTGGAAGGAATCGAAAAACAATTTACAAGAACGCGCGCGCGATTTTCGCTACACCTACTTCCAACAATTGCAAGATGAGTTTGGATATACGACCGTTGTTCTTGCGCATCATGCGAACGACCAATTGGAAACCGTTTTACAACACTTGGTTCGCGGAAGCGGCTTGAAAGGATTACTTGGAATGAAGCGTCACACTTCAACCAAATGGCGTCCACTTCTTTCCATTTCGAAAAAAGATTTGAAAGCATTTGCGAAAGAACTGAAGTTGAAATGGCGCGAAGACGCTTCCAACAAATCCAATGTTTACGGAAGAAACAAAATCAGAAACAAGGTTGTCCCAATTTTGGAAGAACTGAATCCGAATATTCTTCAAACCCTTAACAATAGCATTGAAATATGGGAAGAGCAGCATTCGATTGTGCAAGAGAGTTTGCAAAACTGGCTTCAAGAAAACGTTGAATTGAAAGGTGAAAGCGAATTGCTTTCCATTGCTGCTGTTCACAACCATTATGCTCCTAGACAAATTATGTGGGAATGGTTGAGTTTATTCGAATTCACTACCGGAGAGATAGATGAAATCTTGAAACTTCAAAAGACTGGGGCGAAGGTTTCGAATGCAACGTATGCCGTGGCGCGTGATCGCGACAACTATGTGCTGCATGCGCTGCAGAGTGAAATGCCTTTGGACGAATCGAAGTACGACGTTGATATTGTTCCTGCGAAAGGATACGAAATTGAAAAAGATCCGAAGGTCGTGCAACTCAACGCAGACAAATTGCGTTTCCCATTGGAAATTCGTGCATACGAGCCGGGCGATAAAATTCGTTCGTTAGGAATGAAGGGATTGAAAAAGGTGAGCGATGTGTTGGTTCAGGCCAAGATTGCCATGAACGAGAAAAAGAACTACCCTGTATTGGTGAGCAATGACGAGATTGTTGCGGTAATAGGCCTGTGCATCTCGGAAGATTACAAATTAGACGCGAAGGCGAAGAATGTTTTTGTGATGCGCCTCACGTAACTAGAATTGAATTGAACTATTTTTGAACCTATGAAGAATTTATCAGTAAAGATTTTTGCGGCACTTGCTATTTTATTTTCGTCTTGGTATGCTCAAGCGCAAATTGTTGATCCGGTTAAATGGAAATTCGGAGTTGTCTATTTAGAAAATGGGGAAGCTGAGATAACAGCCACAGCGAAGATTGATCCTAAATGGCATGTCTACGCGCTGAAAGTTTCTGAGGACCCGAATGCTGTTGGACCTATTCCAACAACACTAAACCTCACTGCAGATAATTCCAAATACACGAAAGTTGGAGGCGTGATTGAAGGGAAATATATTACCCACTTCGATCCAAATTTCGAAATGAATTTGAATTATTTCGAGAATACGGCATCATTCAAGCAACGAGTGAAAATTATAAGCGAAACTCCTTTTCAACTGAACGGAGTTGTAGAATACATGGCTTGCGATGAAACGAAGTGCATCTTCCCGGACCCTGTAAAATTCAAACTACAAGTCACTCCAAATGCAGCAGATGGCTCTGCAGTATCAACAACACCTGCAGACACTTCAGCGCTTGTTGAAGATCAAATGCAATTGGAACCAACCACAACTAAATTCAGATACTGGATTCAAACCATTCGTAACGACAAAGAGAAGTTAACAACGCGTTTAGAAAGTGGAAGTGTTTCTGCAAGCAACACGCAAGATGGAAACATGTGGCAATTGTTCTTCCTAGGTTTCCTAGGCGGATTGGTTGCATTGCTTACTCCATGTGTGTTTCCAATGATACCGTTAACTGTTGCGTTCTTCACCAAAGGAAACAAAGACCGTAAGAAAGGCATTTTCCAAGCGTTGATTTACGGCGGATTCATTTTCTTGATTTACATTTTGCTTTCAATGCCGTTCCATTTCTTGGATCAGATTAACGAGAACATTCTGAACGACATTTCTACCAATGTCCCTCTGAACATTGTGTTCTTCGTGATTTTCATTGTATTCGCTCTTTCATTCTTCGGATTGTTTGAAATAACGCTTCCTGCAGGATTGGCGAACAAGATGGATAAAAATGCTGAAGCAGGCGGAATGTTAGGGGCTTTCTTCATGGCGCTTACATTGGCTATTGTTTCATTCTCTTGTACCGGCCCTATTTTAGGATCTCTGCTCGCAGGTTCGCTTGCTAAAGACGGCGGAGCCATTCAGTTGACTGTTGGAATGGGTGGATTCGGATTGGCACTTGGAATTCCGTTTGCGTTGTTTGCGATGTTCCCAGGAATGATTAAGAGCTTACCTAAATCAGGTGGCTGGTTGAACTCTGTAAAAGTTGTTTTAGGATTTTTAGAAGTAGCGCTCGCGCTGAAATTCTTATCTCAAGCAGATTTAGTGGTACACTGGAACTTATTGAAGTACGAGGTATTCATGGGCTTGTGGGTAGTGATATTCTTTGGAATGTACCTCTACCTGATTGGAGCAATTAAATTTTCACACGACAGTCCGATTCAGAAGTTTTCCAAATTCAGAATTGTGTTCACCACGTTCGTGGGAATGTGGGTAGTATATCTCGCAAGTGGATTAATGCTGAACGAAAAGGGAACTTCATACAATGCGCTTTCGTTAATGAGCGGACTTGCCCCACCTACCGGATATTCGTACGCATACCCAAGTGACTGTCCGCACGGATTACTTTGCGAACACGACTACAACATTGCATTGGAACGCGCAAGAAAAGAAGGAAAACCATTGTTCGTCGATTTCACAGGTTATGCATGTGTAAACTGTAGAAAAATGGAAGAGCACGTTTGGCCGCAAGTTTTAGATTTATTGCAAAATGAATTTATTGTAGTAAGTCTTTACGTTGATGACAAGCAAGAACTTCCAGCGGAATTAAAAGAAACCGTTGTTACTAAATGGGCTGGAATTGAAAAGGAAATTGAGACCTACGGTGACTTGTGGTCTGCCTTTGAAATTGAGACGTTCAACAACAACTCTCAACCGATGTACGCCATTATTGATCCAATGACGGAAGGAAGAGAAGAATTAATGAATCCGATTAAGAGCGGAATTGTTGAAACCTCTGAATTCCGTGCATGGTTGGAAGAAGGCTTGCAAGCTTTCAACAATAAGTAACGTGTAACGTTTATCTTACGGCTTGACGCATTCAAAACTTTTTCGTTTCTTCGTAAGGAATGAAAAAAGGACTTTTACTTTTCTTCGCAATTTGTATTTCTTTTGTGCTTCACGCCCAGAAAACAGTTGTGTATGGAACTGTAATTGATGCGGTCTCGAAACAAACCATTCCTTTTGCTCCTGTCTATTTCGTTGGAACGAAGTCTGGAACTACCTCTGACGAAAACGGAAAATACCGAATTGAAACTTATTATTCGAGCGACACCCTCCGCTGCAAAGGGATGGGATATGCCCAGCAGTCGTTCTATGTCAAGCAAGGAACTACGAAAGAAGTGAACTTCGCACTAGTCGATGAAAACACAACGGGGGTAGTAGTTATTCGTCCGAAAGACGAACCCAATCCGGCCATTGCCTTAATGAAAAAGGCAATCGCCAATAAAAAAATCAATAACCGCGAAAAGCTCGACGCCTACGAATACGAAGCCTACAACAAAGTAGAATTCGACTTGAATAATATAAGCGCTGCCATTGGCGATAAGAAACTCATGAAGCCATTCGAATTCATTTTCGAAGGAATAGATACAACTCAGGAAAAGCCCTACTTACCAGTCTTCATGACCGAATCTCTTTCAGATTTTTATTACCGACGCAATCCAAAAATCGCCAAAGAAATTGTAAAGGGAACACGCGTAACCGGAGTCGAAAATCAGAGTGTGAATCAGTTCTTGGGCGATATGTATCAGAACGTGAATATCTACGACAACGAAATTATAATTTTCAGAAAGAGTTTCACATCGCCTATCTCTGCATACGCCCTTGGCTTCTATGACTACGGGTTAGTAGACAGCGCATTCATTGAAGGAAAATGGTGTTACAAATTAGAATTTTTCCCACGCAGAAAACAAGAGTTATTGTTCCATGGTGAAATGTGGATTCACGACACCACCTATGCTGTAAAGCAAGTAGATGCTGCCATTTCAGAAGACGCTAACATTAACTGGATAAAACAATTCAGTGTTCACCAAGAATACAACGAGGTGGAGAATGAAGTTTGGATGTTGGTGAAAGATCAACTCCTCGTTGAATTCAACATGAATGAAAAGAAACTTGGTGTTTATGGAAGGAAAAACAGCAGCTATAAAAAGTTCGTCATAAACAAGCCACGTGAAGACGATTTTTATCAAGGCTACACCGACATTATAGTCGACCCCAATTCTTCTAATCACGACGATGCCTATTGGCAGAGCATGCGGCACACTGCCCTCACCGTCAAAGAAGAACGCATTTACAACATGGCAGACACACTGAAATCGTTGCCGCAATTCAAAACGGTAACCGACATCATTACCCTGTTTGTGTCTGGATATAAAATCAAGGGCAACTTCGAATACGGTCCCTATTACACGTTTTATAGTTTCAACCCCATTGAAGGTAACCGTCTTCGCTTTGGCGGAAGAACAAGCAATGCCTTCAGCACGAAGCTTATGCTCGACGGGTATCTTGCCTACGGCTCCCGCGACGACCGTTTCAAATACGGAGCAGGCGGATTGTACATCATTCAAAAAAGTCCACGCTTCGCTATTTCAGCGCACGGAAAAAGAGACATGGAACAACTCGGACTTGGCGCGGGTGCCTTCCGACAAGACAACATTCTCTCTTCCCTCTTCAGAAGAAATCCGGCAAACAAACTCACCGACGTAACAGACATTAACTCCTACATCGAAAAAGAATGGTTGTACGGCCTTTCCAACAAACTCATCTTCACACATCGCATCTTAAAACCTGCTGGGTCAAAATATTCTTACACGCGCTTCCTCCCACTCTCTAATAGCTTTGAGCCCGAAAACGCACTTATTACTTCAGAGGTTTCACTCTACACACGCTTCGCTTTTAAAGAAAAATTCGTTTACGGAGAATTTGAACGAATTAGCTTAGGAACAAGCTACCCTGAACTAGAAGTAATCTACAGCGTTGCTATGCCGGGTGTAATGAATGCGGAATATAAATACCAACGTTTGCAAATGCAGGTGTACGATAAGATGCGTTTCGGTCCTTTCGGGTATTTAAATCTTACTGTTCAAGCCGGGAAAATATTCGGAAACCTTCCCTACCCCATGCTTCAAATGCATCAGGGTAACGAAACGTTCTTCTACGACGAAGCCAGTTACAACACCATGAATTTCTTTGAATTTGTGAGTGATCAATGGGCCAGTGTTTGGGGTTCTTATCACGCCGAAGGCCTGTTCTTCAACAAAGTTCCTTTGTTGCGCAAATTGAAGTGGCGCGAAGTAGCAAGTGCAAAAATCTTGGTGGGGAGCTATGATTTAAAGAATGACGAATTGTTGAGTCGCGATTTCAACGCAGACGGAATTGCCGATATCTACGGATTGAGACAGCCCTACGCAGAAGCCGCAATTGGTGTAGAAAACATCTTCAAGATTTTGCGCGTAGATGCGCTGTGGCGCCTGTCATACCTAGACAATCCGAACATTGTTCGCTTCGGACTGCGCGCAAAACTTCAATTCGAATTCTAAAACCTATCTTTGCCGCATGTTCGGAAAAGCAATCATCCCTAACTCACTCACCATGCTGAATCTAGTCATGGGATGTGCGGCGCTATTGGCGCATAATGTGCAAGACGCTTTCCTATTTGTTCTCATTGCGGCCTTTGCAGATTTGCTCGACGGACTGGTGGCTCGGGCCATTGGTGCGGCTTCTGAAATGGGAAAGCAATTGGACTCGTTAGCAGATGTGGTTAGCTTCGGAGTTGTTCCTTCGTTTTGGTTGTACAGACTTCTTCAACCCGAAATAAAAATGTGGGCAGCGTTGGCTTTTCTTTTAGCCGTAGCAGCAGCCTTTCGATTGGCTCGTTTCAATTTAGACACTTCGAAGTCGACAGGATTCAAAGGCCTTCCCGTGCCGGCGAACGGATTGTTCTGGTTAAGTGTTTTGTCACTGACCGAAACAGAACCTTTGAGCAACTCTATTCTCGTGGGACTCATCTTACTTTTCGCATTCCTCATGGCATCTACGCTACCGCTCCTTTCTTTCAAATTTTCAAATTTCAGTTGGAAGGAAAACGCGATGAAGTTTATTCTCATTGGGAGCATCATCTCATCTGCAATTGGTTCACATTTCATTCTGAAAAAAGTCATGTGGACGGTTCCAATTGCCTTACTTTTGTACCTCATTTTATCTGCCGTTCAACACCTATTTGGGAAACAACATGAAAAAGTTTAAAGCTGAAATTAACGTAATGCCACTGGAAGCATTATTAGATCCACAAGGAAAAGCAGTGACCTCGTCATTGAACAGTTTATCTATTGGAACCATTGCTAACGTTCGCGTTGGAAAACATATGAGTTTATTCGTTGAGTCTGCCGACCATGCTGGTGCAGAACAAATCGTTGATCAAGCATGCAAGAAATTGTTGTGCAACGAAATCATGGAGTACTACACTTTCACCGTTGTAGAAGCCTAATGCGTTTAACCGCGCTTCTTGTTTTTTCATTTTTAACACTTGCCGTTAATGCGCAATTAACGCAGTTTCTTATTCTGCGAAAGCACGTAGGATTCGGACACAAGACGAGTGAATCTCCGCGTGAAGTGAAAGCGTTAATTATTCACTCGACCTTCAACGCTTCTTTTCCAAACACCCAACAGCCCGATACATTTTCTGTGGAAGGTGTGTTGAAGCAATTTGAGCAATACGGCGTAGCAGCCCATTACCTTATTGGAAGAGACGGCCAAGTTTATGAATTAGTAGAACCGAACAACGTAGCGTACCACGCTGGAAAGAGTCAACTTCCCGACGGGACAACGGCTGTAAATTCCTGTTCCATAGGTGTTGAAATCATGTGCACTTACACTGTTGGTCCGAACGATGCGCAATATGCTTCGCTCCGAAAGCTCATTGATCAACTCGACACGCACTATAAGTTCAAGTATATCCTCGGACACTTTGATATTGCTCCGGGAAGAAAAACAGATCCTTGGCATTTCAAGGATACCGGATTTTTCAGGAAATAACGACTCACGTTCCGCATTTTTTCGTAACTTCCTTTTCTAAACCCGAAGCCTTTTTTCTATGAAAAAGATTTTACTTGCGTTCGCGCTTTTCGCATCTTTCCAGGTATTCGGTCAAGCACCTGCCAACGACATTTGCGCGAATGCTATTGAACTTATTCCAAACGCACCTGCCGTTGCGACAAGTAATTTAAATACCGTAATAGAAGGAACAAGCCCATCATGCGGGGCCGGCGCTGGTCTTGGAATCAAAGACATCTGGTATAAATTCATTTTCACCGGAGGAACATTTACCCTAACCACAACATTAGGAACACTCTCTGACACTCGCATAGCAGTATACAACGGTTGCAACGGCGCTCAAATCGCATGTAACGACGACGCTGCAGGAATGGGATACGCTTCTCAATTGGTTATGTCGTGTCCTGCCTTAACAGTTGGAACAACCTATTACGTGCAAGCTGGTGGATATAACAACCTTCAAGGTAACTTCAGCATTCAACTAACTAAAGCGGATATACTCGGATGCACAGATCCTTCAGCAGGAAATTACAACGCATGCGCAACAGTCGATAATGGCCTATGCAATATTTTCATGCCCAACGAAACATGCGCAACAGCAGCAGTCTTCGTTCCAAACAGTGGAGCCATAATTACGAATAACATTAATGTGGCTGTTGGTCCGACTCCAGGATGTGGCGGAACAATTCGCGATATCTGGTACTCATTCGTTTATCAAGGTGGAAATGTAACCATTCAAACCAGCGCAACCACTGGAACAGGAACAGGTGTAACCGATACGCAACTTGCTGTTTACGACGCGTGCAACGGTTCAATTATCGCGTGTGACGACGATGACGCTGCAGGTAATTATTCGATGGTTAAATTCGGTTGTCCTGTTGGAAATGGAACAGCCGGCGCCAATGAAGATGATTACCTAACAATTGGACAGACCTATTATGTGCAAGTTGGCGGATACAACAGCACCATGGGTGAATTCAATTTCAACATAACAACGACAACTGTTTCTGGATGCACCAACGCTAACGCAACAAACTACAACTCTTGTGCAACGATTGATGACGGCACTTGCGAATTCCCTGCCTTGGCTTCCGATTTCAATTATTATCCTTCAGGAACGAATTGCATGAATTTTCAATTCAACAATACTTCAACAGGAAATGCCACCTCATTTGAATGGACTTTCCCTAGCGATTGTGTTCCTTCAACTTCAACATTGGAAGATCCAACCACAACTTTCGCTGCTGTTGGTATGTTTCCAGTAACGCTTACAACCTACGATCCGCAAGGCAATAGCAACAGTGTTACTTTGAATGTAATTGTTACATCTGGACACAATTTAACTCTCGACCTTACAACAGATAACCTTCCTCAACAAACTTCTTGGAAGGTTTTCAATCAAGAAAATCTTCTTATTCAACAAGGAACAACGAACGATGCAAACTTCTGCATTAGCAACAACTGTCACCGCGTAGAGATTTACGATACAGGTGGAAATGGATTGTGCTGCGCGAACGGTGCTGGTAACTACAACATTTATTTAGATGGAAATTCAGTTGCGACCGGTGCAGCATTTGGCTCACTTGCAACCATACAAGTGAACTGTCCGCAAGGAACAAGCTGCGACAATTCCATTGTCGCGAATCTCGGATTGAACGCTGTGCCTTCTCCGAATTCTTGGTATTCCTTCACCCCTTCTGTAAACGGACAGTATCAAATTTCAACGTGTGGATTAGCTGGATGCGATACCAAGATTTGGTTGTACGACTATTGCAACATGGCTTTATTCGACAACACAAATGAGGCAACTTACACATTCAATGATGATTTGTGTGGAATAGAAGCGGAGATTACGCCGTATCTCGAAGGAGGAATGACATACTACATTCGTGTTGGTGACGACGGCGGAGCCTGCGGACTAGATGCTTTTCAAGTCTTATTCGAATACATGGGGCCTATTGTTGGTTGCATGGATTTGAACGCTTGTAACTACAGTCCTTTGGCCGAAGAACCTGCTTTATGTTACTACAATGGCGATCCGAATTGTTCCAACATTGGTCCAGACTTATTGGTTGAAGGAAACTTATTGCACTCTTCGCTCTACCAAACTACACTAACAGCAACAGACGGGTGTTTAGTTAATGAAGGCTGTTTGCAAGGATTAGGTACGAGACAAGTTGTACGATTCTCCACACGTATTGACAACATTGGTAACCTTGACTATTTCATTGGAGTTCCGAATGTAGCTAATCCACAATTCGTTTTCGATCCTTGCCACAATCACTACCACTATTCAGGTTACGCAGAATATTTATTGTACGACTCGAACGGTAACCTCATGCCCGAAATCGGATTCAAAAATGGATTTTGTGTTTTAGACATTGGTTGTGTATCAGGAGTGGCTAAATACGGATGTGGAAACATGGGTATTACAGCCGGATGCTACGATATCTATAGCTCAGGTCTAAGCTGTCAGTGGATAGACATTACCAACGTGCCCGCTGGGACTTATCACTTAGTTGTTCGCACCAACTGGGATCAAGATCCAGATGCATTAGGCAACTACGAATTGCGTTATGACAACAACTGGGCGCAAGTATGTATTTCATTCGAACGTGATGCAATGAATAACATCATCAACTTCGTTAAACTTCCAATCGGATCTTGTCCGCAAATTGTAGACTGTGTTGGGCAATTGTTTGGAAACGCGCAACCAGATTGTCTTGGCAACTGTCCAGCTGAACAGAAAAAAGGAGATCTGAACACTGATTTAAGTTACACGCAAGTCGATGTAGATCTTTACGGAAACAGTGCTGTTTATTCTGACTTAGGCGCTTCTATTTGTAACGATTTGAATAGCGACGGCGACATAAGCATTGCAGATGCCGCATATCTCGAGGCCTGCATTCATGCGCAGATAGATGAAGGTATTGCTCCAGGTTTAATGCAACCTTGCGCTTGGGATCCAGAAATTGTAGACGGATCTGAAACCGCAATTCTTGGTGTAACAAACGTGAATGCTGAACTTGGGTACTTCGACATTACACTGACCAATCCAAATGGCGAAATAAATGCGCTTCAATTCGATATTGGAGGTGCTACTATTACCAACGTTACTTCTCTCGTGCCGGTGAACACATGGTCTTCGGTTATTTACAAAGAAGTTGGTGGAGTAAAAATTGGTGCACTTGGACACTTGGGAAGTATGATTCCTGTTCACTTCACACCAACTCCTATTCTGCGTGTTTATGTTGAAGCATTCACCGGTGACGAAGTTTGTATTGCAGCATTCGATGAAGCTTTGAATGTATACATTCACAACGTACTTGCTCAAATAGGTCCTTGTATGCCTGTTCAGTACATTGGAGCAAGTGCAACGTTTAACGAAGTTTCTTGTGTGAACTATCCTGTTCATTTCGTAGACAACACCAACAACAATCCAACCTCATGGAGTTGGTTATTCCCAGGTGGTGTCCCTAGTTCATCTACACTTCAGAATCCATACGTTATGTACACAACCCCTGGGGTTTACAACGTGACTCTTATGGTGTCTAATGGAGCAGCAAACGACAGTATTACTTGGACTGGGGCCGTTACGGTTTCCAATCAAATTGAATATTATGCAGATGCCGATGGCGATGGATTTGGTGATGCACAAACATTAGCAACAGGATGTGAAATTCCTTCAGGGTACGTTACGAACGGAAACGATTGCAACGACAACAGTTCCCTCATTACAACCAATGCCGATTTAGATGGTGATGGTTACTTCTCTTGTGTAGATGATTGTAACGACGGTAATGCATTGTCGTATCCAGGTGCAATGGAATTGTGCAACAACCTCGACGACAACTGCGATGGAATCGTAGACGAAGGTTTCGATGCAGACGGCGATGGTTACTCTGCATGTGCGGGCGACTGCGACGATAACAACAGTGCGATGAATCCAAACGCAACCGAGTTTTGTAACGACATCGACGATAACTGCAACGGTGCTATTGACGAAGGATTGGGTCAAGCGTATTACATGGACATAGACGGTGACGGTTATGGGGCAGGAGTAGTTCTTTATTCATGCACAGTGCCAACAGGAACCGCTACAAATAACGATGATTGCAACGATTCGAATCCTGCTATAAGCCCTTCTGCAATTGAAACTGTAGATGGCATAGACAACGACTGCGACGGTTACATAGACGAGACCTCAGTTTATACCTACACGTTGAATGAAATTGGATTAACACTTTATCCGAATCCAACCTCATCTGATTTGAATATTGAATTGAGTGCACATGCTGGAAATGTTTCTGTACAAGTAAAGGATGTTTCCGGAAAGAATATTTCGAACTTCCAATTTAACAGCATGCGCTATTCTGTTGATGTTTCTGATTTCGCACCTGGACTTTACGAGTTCATTTTCCGAACAGAAAATTCATTCACGGTGAAGCGTGTAGTGGTGGAATAAACTTTTGGTCCAATGTTTGAAATTTCGAAACGAAAGTTCCGTTAACTAAAAACAAAACGACTTTATGAAACACCTATTCTTGTTTACAGCATTGTCAGTGGGAGCGCTGAACATGCTTGGCCAAAGTTCTAAACCTACGCCGGTTAAAGTTGAAAATTTACCTGTGCATGCTTTGCGCAGCATTAACAATAGCGCCTTCACGTCTGGAGAAAAATCGACATACCGCATTCACTACGGAGTGGTAGATGCAGGAGTTGCTACGATCTCTGTTGAAGAAGGAAATAAAAAATTCGCGGGAAGAGATACCTACCACATTGTAGGAGAAGGACACAGTTCCGGATCATTCGATTGGTTTTTTAAGGTTCGCGATAAGTACGAATCGTATGTAGACAAACAAGGGATTTTCCCTTACCAATTCAAACGCAATTGCGATGAAGGTGGCTACATGATTATGCAAGACTATTTCTTCTTTCAGCACAAGCGTGCGTTCAAGAATAGAAAGAACGAAGGATACCTAGCACCTGCTTTTGTTCAAGACATGATGAGTGCGGCGTTCTATGCTCGCACCATGGATTTCACGAATACAAAGGCTGGTGATATTATAACTATTGAAACGTTGGTCGATGACGAAATCTACCGCTTGAAAATGCGCTATGTTGGAAAAGAAACGGTAAGCGTAGACGCTGGAACATTCAAATGTTTGCGCTTCGCACCCGTGGTTCAAAAGGGACGTATTTTCAAAGATCCCAATGACCTAGCGGTTTGGGTTACAGACGACGCACATCACCTACCGATTATGGCGCAAGCCAAAATCAAAGTGGGATCTATTAAAATGGAATTGCAACAATTCCAAGGCGTAGATATCTGGGGTGTGAAAATTAAATAGTAGCAATACACTTCAACTCAATCGCAATAGGCGATGGAAGGGCGTTAATCTCTACAGTTGTTCTGCAGGGATTAGCGTCCTTGAAGTATTCAGCATACAAGCGGTTGTAGGTTTGGAAGTCACGCTTCATGTTCACCAAGAACACTGTAACGTCTACCAAGTTCTCCCACTTCGAACCGCTCGCATCTAAAATGGCTCTTACGTTATCGAACACGTTTCTGCACTGCGCTTCAAAATCGAACTCAATAAAATTTCCGAATTTATCTAACTTCAATCCAGGTACTCCTGTGTCGTTCGCATCGCTACCCGCAATGCGCGGACCAACACCTGAAAGGAATAAAAGGTTACCTACTCTTCTTGCGTGTGGATAAGCACCAACAGGT
>JBILOU010000080.1:0-7464 GCA_044374295.1 Flavobacteriales bacterium
TATAATTTCAAATGCATCCACAAGCCTTATTGTTTAGGCATTCCAAGGGTACGTGTAATGTGCTGGTGTTA
Source organism: Flavobacteriales bacterium (assembly GCA_044374295.1). Classification (GTDB taxonomy): domain Bacteria; phylum Bacteroidota; class Bacteroidia; order Flavobacteriales_D; family Sanyastnellaceae; genus CAIZGX01. The sequence goes on from JBILOU010000080.1 coordinate 72, forward strand.
CAAAAGTTTCTTTAATGGTGCGCGGAGAAACCCAACGCAACAAGTTCAAGTAAGATCCAGCTTTGTCGTTGGTTCCACTTCCACGAGCTCCACCAAACGGTTGCTGTCCTACAACCGCTCCAGTTGGTTTGTCGTTGATATAGAAGTTACCTGCTGCGTTTTCCAATACGCGCAATGCCTGATCAATAGCATAACGATCCTTCGAGATAACAGCCCCTGTTAATGCGTAGTCGCTGGTCTCATTCACCAAGTGCAACGTGTCTGCCCACAACTCATCTTCATACACATAAAGCGTTACAACTGGACCAAAGATTTCTTCTTCCATGGTTCTGAATTTCGGATTGGTGGTCACAACAACTGTTGGATCAACAAAGAATCCTACAGAGTCGTCGTATGTTCCACCTGCAATAATTTCAGCATCGCTTTGCGTCTTGATGTATTCTATGTATCCTTTGATTTTATCGAAAGATCTGCGATCAATAACGGCATTCACGAAGTTGGTGAAGTCTTCAGGACTTCCAACGGTGATCGCCTTCAAGTCGCTAATCAATTTCTCTTTCACTGTTGGCCACATTGAGCGAGGGATGTAGCTTCGGCTTGCGGCAGAACACTTCTGTCCTTGGAACTCGAAAGCGCCACGTACGATAGCTGTGGCAACTTCTTCTGCATTCGCAGACGGATGAGCCACAATGAAGTCTTTTCCACCCGTTTCTCCAACAATGCGCGGATAAGTTCTGTATTTGTCTAGATTGCTTCCAATCTCTTTCCACAAGTGCTTGAATACAGCAGTAGATCCAGTAAAGTGAAGTCCTGCGAAATCTCTGTGAGAGAACACAACGTCTCCAGCAACAGGTCCGTCAACGGTAATCATATTAATTACGCCGTCTGGTAATCCAGCGTCGCGGAACAATTCCATAATCACGTGTGCGCTGTACACTTGCGTATCAGCAGGTTTCCATACACACACATTTCCCATCATGGCTGCACTTGCTGGTAAGTTTCCAGCAATAGCGGTGAAGTTGAATGGAGTAATCGCGAATACGAATCCTTCAAGCGGACGGTATTCCAAACGGTTCCACATGCCTGGTTGTGATCCTGGTTGCTCGTTGTAAATCTGTTGCATATACAACACATTGAAACGAAGGAAATCGATGAACTCACATGCCGCATCAATTTCAGCTTGATGCGCATTTTTACCTTGTCCCAACATGGTTGCAGCATTCATGCGGTCTCTATATGGACCAGCAAGTAAATCGGCTGCACGTAGGAAAATCGCAGCGCGATGTTCCCAAGGCAATTGACTCCAACGTTCGCGTGCAGCTAGAGCTGTATCAATGGCCTCAATAACGTGGTCTTTTGTACCGCGATTCAAGTAGCCCAATACTTTCGCATGTTCTTGCGGAGAAGTAAGTGCTAATTTTTCTTCAGTTCTTACCAACGAAGAACCTATGTACATGGGAACATCGATGGGTTCTTGATTGTACATTTTTTTGTACATGGCTGAAAGCGATGCACGCTCTACACTTCCAGGTGCATAACCTTTTACGGGTTCGTTAACAGGAAGTGGTACTTGAAATACTCCTTTCGACATATCTTATTTTTTTGGTGCAAGGAAACCGTAGTTCTTGCTATAGTTTAACATTTGTTCTGCGAAGGTCTTGGTGTAACTCACGGTTACGTCAATCATTTTTCCGTTTGAATCCAACACTGGTGTAAGAATCGGATTTACGAATCCGTTGTACGGTGGAATGTTCAATTTCTCTGATCTAGCAAGCACTTCAGCATGCAAGGTTGGATCAACTTTCTTTCCGTATCCGTCTGCCAAAGCTCTAGCAGCGTTGTAATCTCCTTGAGAAGTGATGCGTTGAACTTCGCGCAACAATTCACCTACAAGATCTCGCATCTTGTCGTAATTGTTGATGTTAAAATATGTTTTGCCATGGCGAACTTCTCTCGAAATAACATTTGCAGATGCCCCTTTTTCAATGATCCAATTGCTAATCCAAGCGCGATTACGCATGTGCGCTTCAGCAATGTCTTCGCCCATTTTCAATCTTCTCATTTGAACCAACATCGCGTTACGAATGTATCCGTCGTATTCCGCTTTGCCCACTTCCAAACTTTCCATCAATCCCATTTCAACCAACTTTGGATCCATTACATAATAAAGGGCAACCAAGTCAGCTCTTCCTTCTTCAATGGTTGAAGCGAACTCTTTCAATGTTTGAGAACTAGCAGATACGTTCGGCTCCAATTGTCCGCTTGCGTGTCCAATAACCTCGTGCATTGCAGTGTGCATTTTTCCTGCCGTTGCTCCGTGCTTTTCTGCGCGAGCAATTTCTTCTTCGTCGTTCGCGAATTCCTTCAACATTCCAGAACCACCTGCGTTGTTTGCAGCGTCTTCAATATTTCCTAGGCTCACACTCTTCGATCCATGCATGGCGCGAATCCATTGTGCATTCGGAAGGTTCACTCCAATTGGAGTAGATGGATTCGCATCGCCAGATTCTCCAGCAACGTTCACCACTTTGTAAGTAATTCCTTTTACTTCTTTCTTCTTGTGTTCAGGAAGAATAGGGGAGTTGTCTTCGAACCACTGTGCGTTTTGCATCATTACTTTCATGCGATCACTCGCTTCGAAGTCGTTGATCTCAACAATGCTTTCGTACGAACCACGCTTTCCAAGCGGATCGTTATACACTTCCACAAAACCGTGAATGAAATCAATGTCACCTTCAGTTGCCTTCACCCATTGAATGTTGAAGTCGTCCCAAGTGCGCAAATCTCCAGTTGTGTAAAATTCAATCAACTTGCGAAGTGCAACCGCTTGCTTATCGCTTTCAGCAACCTTTTCCGCTTTGTTCAACCAGAATACCACTTGCTCCAAAGCCGCGCTGTATTTGCCTCCTACGCGATATACATCTTCCACAATAACGCCGTTTTCTTTGCGAAGATTGGCGTTAATGCCGTAAGACAAAGGCGCGCGATCGCCCGCAACTTCCTTCGACGCATAAAAATCAAAGGCTTCTTTTGTAGTAACGCCCTCGTAGAAGTTAACTGCAGAATTTTCTACCAATCCTTTTGAAGCGTCGCTCTCCACTTTCATGTTAGCAACATTCGGATTGAAGATGACTTCAAGAATCTCTTCTGAAACCTGCGTATTCGTAGCGCCGCAAAGCGTAACGAAATATTCCTTGCTGAATTTCGGCGTGTGCTTAATGTTGCTGTAGTGGTGATGAATACCGTTGCTCATCCACAACTGCTTCAAATAGGTTTCAAGGTTCAACCACTCTTCAGTTGTTTTATCGCCTGAATAAGAAGTATAAATTTTTTCGAAGATGCTACGAACTTCCAAATTGTATTTGCAGTTCTGATCCCACATAATGTCTCGTCCTGCAAGGCCTGCCTGCGTTAAGTAATAAACGAATTCTTTTTGTTTCGTAGTTAACTTATCGAATCCGTCAAGTTTGTAACGAAGAATTCGAATGTCGGCAAAGCGATCTACTTCGTACTCGAACGGACCGTTTTCGGTTTCCGATTTAGGAAGTTGAGCTACCTGATCTTTGAATTGGAAATAGCACCAAGCAGTAAGGCCAAGCGCAATAAAGGCGATAAATATTTTTTTCATTGAAAATGATTTTCGGACACGAAGATAAGAAGGTTACCTTTGTCGAATGACGTTCGAAGAACTAAAGTTAACGAGACAGTTTTTAGATGCTGTTAAAGAGTTGGGGTATGAGTCTCCTTCCGAGATTCAAGAGAAAGTTATTCCTCGAGTTTTGGGCGGACAAGACGTCATAGGAATTGCGCAAACCGGTACTGGAAAAACAGCGGCTTATGTGCTACCGTTGTTGCAATTGTTGAAGTATCCGCAAGGCGATGAGCCACGCGCGCTTATCCTTGTTCCAACCAAAGAATTGGTGGTTCAGGTGGAAGAACAAATTCAAAGTCTTTGCAAATACACGGAGCTTCGCTATGTGGCCTTATACGGCGGCGTTGGTCCGAAGACACAAATTGAAGCGATTAAGAAAGGAGTTGATATTATTGTTGCGACGCCTGGAAGATTTCTAGAGATCTACGCGAAACGTGTAATTATTCCGAAGAAAATAAAGCACGTGGTGCTCGATGAATGTGACCGCATGATGGACATGGGATTCTGGCCACAGCTGCGCGAAATACAAGAAAAGCTTCCGCAGAAAAAACAACAGTTGTTGTTCTCTGCAACTTTTCCTGAACGTGTAGAACGCATTGCAGACAACTTCCTATTGTTCCCTTCACGTGTTGAAGTAACGCCTCAGGCGACCCCAGCTACTACTGTGGAACAGAGGGTCTACATGGTTCCAAACTTCAAGACGAAATTGAACTTGCTCATGCACCTGTTGGAAGGAGATGAGATGAAGCGTGTGATGGTCTTCGTTCGCACGAAAGCCGATGCCACGAGCATGGGGAAATTCATGGAGCGAAGCAATGTGGGCGAGATTAGATTCCTTCACAGCAACATTGGACAGAACTCGCGCATGAACGCGATTAAAGATTTCAAAGACGGAAACGTTCGCATTCTCGTTAGTACCGACGTTACCGCTCGAGGCATAGACGTGTTCGAAGTTTCTCACGTAGTAAATTTTCAAGTACCCGGACATTACGAAGACTATGTTCACCGCATCGGAAGAACAGGTCGCGCATTCAAAACAGGCGTTGCCATTAGTTTCGTAGACCAGTCTGAAGAATATCACTTGACCAACATTCAGAAAATTATTCGTCAAACCATTCCGGTTTTCGAAATCCCCGAAGTCGTTCAAATTGAAAAGACCGAGCCTGAAGAAAAACAAGAGCAAGCCCGCGAAATCGATCGTCAGAAACGATTAGACGATCCTGATTTCAAAGGCGCATTTCACGAAAAGAAATCGCTTCAAGCGAAGATGAAGTTCAAACAAGAACGCGATAAGAAACAAAGAAGGAGCCGTTAAGGCTCCTTTCTTATTTAGATATCGCTGAAAAGGAAGCACACAAGGCGCGCATGTATTCTTGAACATGATTGTTCGGACTCATGAGTGAATACTCTTTGTTTGCGTGAACAAGCTCCATGAAAGAATCCAGCTTTAAATGAATAGACACCTCTTGCGACCTTCTATTAGGTGGTAGAACAGGTCCGCCAGTGACCATTCGAAAAATTGGTATGTCATCAGTGATTGAACTCATATAAGCATTGGAGAAGCCTCCGAGGTGAAGGTTTAATGCAGTGCCGTCTTTTTCTTTTCCTTCCAACTTAAACTGAATGTATCCGCTTTGCCAGCTCCAATACATGCCGTTTGAAGGGTCCAACGCGCAGCAATGAACGCCTGCAGCGTTGGTAGCAGAATCGACGCCGAGGGTAATTCGAATATAGCTGGCTTTAATGCTGTTGATTGGAATTGAAAAATTCAAGGAACTTCGATTTGAATAATCGAGCAGACGGTAGGCAACGGAATCCTTGCCAATGACTTGTCTATTGATATCTAATATTTCAATATGCCCAACATAGCACTTCAATGTTTCAATATGAAGAAGAGAGTCTACATATTCAAGCGGTGTGCTTTTTAGATTGAATTGAAACCTTCCTTCTAATTTTGAATTCATCTTCTCAAATTCAACAACGATAGGGAAGTGGTCAGAGAGGAGCGGTTCGGTAACATCGGTATTTCCAACTTTGTAAGAATGAAAACCGAAGTTCTTCAATTTGTAGAAAACGTAGTCTATGCGCGGAGCCTTTGGATTAGCAGCGCGTTCGAAATTGTTGAACGTTCCAACTTTCGAGGAAGCGCCTATTCCAGCATCAGAGAATTCTGCACGAAGTTTTTTCAATGCAGGATCTTCCGGTGTGCAATTGAAATCGCCCATGAGTATTTTGTTTTGAATGGAAGAGTAGTTGTTCATCTCATTCAAAATGAGTTTTGTGCTTTCTTGTCGAGCCACAACACCCACATGATCCCAATGGGAATTAACCACAAGTAAAGTGTCTTTGTTGCTCTTATCAAATAGCAAGGCGAAAGTTGCAATTCGCTCGCATGCGGCATCCCAACCTTTGCTCGGCTTTGTTGGAGTAGGAGAGAGCCAGATTGTTTTCGAAGAAATAAGATTGAAACGGTCTTTTCGAAAGAAAATAGGAGCGAATTCTCCTTTAGTCAACCCGTCCTCTCTTCCCACACCTATTCGATTGTAAACGTTGTTCCGATTTGTGTAATTGTAAAAAAACTTTTCAAGTTCAAGTACTTCATTGTGCAAGACTTCCTGAAACCCACAGATGTCGGGTTGTTCATTTACAAGAAAATTTCTCACACGTTCGCTTCTGTTCGGCCAACTGTTTTCGCCATCATTCGGATTGTTGTAACGAATGTTGAAGGAAAGGATTTTCAGCTTTCCATACTGACCGAACGAGCATTCGGGCGACCAGATAAAAAGTAAGCAAGCAAACGCAAGCCGAAAGGAATAGTTTTTCATTCTGAAGTTAAAGTTAAAAAAAAAACCTCCCGAGGGAGGTTTTAATTTATAAGAGGGGGAAGAGAGATTATGCTCCTTCTTCTCCGTCCATTTTTTCTTTCAATGCAGCCAATGCACCTAAGTCACCAAGAGTTGATTTCTCAACTTGAGAGTTAACTTGCTTCACAGCTGAATTGTTGTCTTCTTTCTTAGCACCTGAACCAGCACCTGAACGCTTAGGCTTCGCCTCAGCAGATGCAGTGATTTCTTCTGGCTTCCAAGTTTGTGTGTGAGACACAGCAATCTTGCGTTGGTTCTTGTTGAACTCAAGAACGATGAAGTCAAGAGTTTCTTCCACTTTCGCAGTAGAACCGTCTTCTTTCTTCATGTTTTTGTTCAAACAGAATCCTTCCAAACCGTAAGGAAGAGCAACAACACAATGGTTACCTTCTTTCTTCACGATAGTTCCTTGGTGCTTCGTTCCTTCAACGAAAACTGTCTCGAACACATCCCATGGATTTTCTTCCACTTGTTTGTGTCCTAGGCTAATTTTACGTCCTTCACGATCCAATTCCAATACAACTACTTGCATGTCATCTCCGATAGCGCAGAATTCACTTGGGTGTTTGATTTTCTTAGACCAAGAAAGGTCAGAGATGTGAACGAGACCATCGATACCGTCAGCTAATTCGCAGAAGATACCGAATGTAGTGAATGCACGAACTTTAGCTGTGTGCTTGCTTCCTACAGGGAAACGAGACTCAATTCCGTCCCACGGATCAGAAGTCAATTGCTTCAATCCAAGGCTTAACTTACGCTCGTCTTTTTCCATGCTAAGGATAACAGCCTCAACTTCCTGTCCTACTTTCAAGAAATCTTGAGCAGAACGTAAGTGTGAACTCCAAGACATTTCAGAAACGTGAATCAATCCTTCTAC
>JBILOU010000027.1:0-25919 GCA_044374295.1 Flavobacteriales bacterium
CCATCTTCGATCCGAAGACCACTTCGTTTATTCCAACCAATTGACAAATCTTCTTGATGTTCGTATTATATCGTTGATCAGAAATAGCCTCCGGAAATTCACCTCCACGCTTATCCAATATTTCACGAACCATTTTAAACAATGGAATTTCAAGCAACTTCCCCGTCTTCTGCTGTGTGATCTTAATCGCCTGAATTCTATTCGAGCCATCCACAATATCAACCATGTCGCTCTTCTTGAAATTCATAAAATCAGAAATACGTTGCGCAGTGTTGCACGAAATCACCAACCAGTCTTTCGAGTTTTCCAAATCTGGGTTGGGCATGGTGGAATTGTGCAACAACTCTATTTCTTCTCGCGTGAGGTAAATCTTGTGTACGGCTTCCTTCTTCGCCCTCAATCCGTGAAGCTGAGGACTAATGTCTATGTTGTTCTGTCCGGCATGCTTACATATCGTTTTAATGAACGACAACACTCGCTCAAAATAATTCGCACTGAGCTTTTCCTTTATCTTGCAAAAATCTTCAAAGTCTATTCTGAACTGCTCATTCACTTCTTTTAACAGAATCACTTTTCGTCTGCTCTTTTGAAAAGCAATAATCTTCTGGCGAACTGAAGACCATTTCTTCACAGATTCTTTTGCTGCTGTTGAGCGCTTGACATTGATGTAGTAATCGAAATACTCGACCAACGTGACAGGAAGGCTTACCTCCTCTTTGCTCTTCTATTTCTTTTTCGGATGAATGACACTTTGCAACCACTCACGTGTAAATTCACCACCGCTTCTTGAATGATTCAAATACGCTTCATTCAACCTGTGCGTGATGTCGCTCAAACTCACAACGAGTTCTTTCAATTCAGAAGTTTTTGCATTCTTTACCGAACCGGTCTTTTTGTCCCATTTTGAAATCGGCACCGTCAAATAGGTGCTCATTTTGAAATCGACTGTTCTTCCGACTCGCATTCGAACGTTTATTGTTGCATTCTCACTTGCAACTTTTGACTGGATAACAAAGCTGAAAATTCTCATGCTTCAAAGCTACAAAAAAAGTGTCGAAATTAAGCCCACATTAAGCCCACATTAAGCCCACATCGTTATATCTCATTCGATCTATTTAGACACCTCTTGTCAAAAATAGCATTTCAAACTGCTTATTGTCAACACTTTACAAATTTTTCAAAAATCTAATGAAATCTAATGAGATTCATATTTTGTGGAGCGATTATCTCCACGAAATAAATCCTGGAACAATTGTCAAACAACGGTTTCAGGATTTCTTGTTTTCAACTAAGTCCACCATAAGCTCACATTCTTTCCGCCTCTTACCTTTTCTTCCCCTTTCTTAACTTCTCATTAAAGAGAATCGTCGAAGACTGTCGCCCTCAGGGCATTCGTTGAAAACATTCGTCAAAGACATCAGTTGCTCCGCAACATTCTTCCCCCTCTCTTACCTTTTTCTTCTCCTCTTCTAAACTTCTCCTACCTTTTGAATCCCATTCGTATATTTCCGTATAAATACGTATATTCTCCCTTCGTTAAATTAAATAACTTTCGTATATTTGCGTATAAATACGTATATTCTATGGGGTTAAAAATACACACTCTGATTCTCGATTTAGACATGAAGCTCATGACTGAATTGAGTAAAATAGACCGGTTCGATGCGTCTTGGGCGACAATTGAAAAGCGAGAAGGACATTCTTTGAAGCAGTTGAAATCCATTGCCACTGTGCGAAGTGTTGGTGCTTCTACTCGAATCGAGGGTTCAAGAATGACCGATGACGAAGTGGCTGTCTTGATTGAAAAACTTTCCATTTCAAAACTAGAAGAAAGAGATCAGCAAGAAGTAATGGGTTATTTCGAAGCGTTAGATACCATAACTGAAAACCATGAATCCATTGGCATTTCTGAAAGTCAAATAAAAAATCTGCATAAAATCCTTATGCACCATGGCGAGAAAGACTCGTGGCATCGCGGAAACTACAAACAAGTGAGTAATGCTGTAGAAGCCAATTTGGTTGATGGAACAAAGCAGATCATCTTCAGAACAACTGATCCTGGTTTGCCAACACAAAACGCCATGATGCAACTGTTCGAATGGTACCATTCAGATCAAGAGACAATTCCATTGATTAAAGCAGCTGTGTTTGTTTACGAATTTCTAAGTATCCATCCTTTTCAGGATGGCAATGGCAGATTAAGCAGATTACTTGGGAGTTTGTTGCTCTTGAAAAACGGATACTCCTGGATTCAATACGTCAGTTTCGAACATGAGATTGAAAGTAGGAAGTCAGAATATTACAAAGTGCTCATGCAAACGCAGCAAGATAGACCGGGTGAAAACGTAACCGCATGGCTCACTTTTTTTATCAGTTGTCTCATAAACATTCAAGAGCAATTACTAACTAAGCTGGAAGAAAGTAGAACAGAACAGAACGTTTCGCAAAGAGATAAGCGCATTATCTTCTTTATTCAAAATCATCCCGGTTGCGGTTCAGGCGAGATTGCAAAAAAACTCGACATGGCTTTACCAACCGTAAAAAAATCACTGCAAGAATTAGTCGCCAATGAAATTCTAACCAAAGAAGGACAGGGTAAAGCAACTGTATACTTCGCAATTTGAAAAACTACGGTTTTATTCCTCCCGATAGCTATCGGGATTCATAATTCCTACTGCGTAATTCTTTTCATCGAAGATTTGATCGCAAGGCGATTGATCTGAAAGATTGATCACGAAGTGATTGATTCCTTCTCTTCCCCTCTCTCCGCCTTCATTTTTTGTCTACATATTCCTTTACTTAAAACTTGATTTTGTAATAATATATTATTACTTTTGCATTCAATTAGTCACTATATACTTTGACTTATGAAAAATCAACAATTACATCTCGATCAACTGGAACGCAAACTTTCACCATACGGAAAGGCGAATAAATCGGCTCGTCCGGAAATTGGTTGGATTAGAACAATACGAAAATCTTTAGGCATGTCGCTTGAGCAACTCGGCCGTAAAATGGGGCTGAGTAAACAAAGTATTCAGAATATGGAAAAGCGCGAAACTACTGGCGCTATAACTATTTCTGCGCTGAATGAAGTGGCGAAGGCATTAGACATGGAGTTGGTATACGGCTTTGTGCCAAAGGGAGGAAGCGTTATGCATTTGGTTGAAGAAAAGGCGAAAAAAATGGCTACTGAAATTGTGTTGCGCACTTCTCAGAACATGCGACTCGAAGATCAGAGTCTTCCGTACAAGCGAATAGAAAAAGCAATTGCCGATCGCACCCAAGAAATTCTCAAAGAACTTCCGAAAACATTATGGGATTGAATTTAGAGTATTCCACTGGTCAAACACCAATAGATGCCAATGAAAGTGATGGTCTTAAAATTAAAACCATTACAACACAAAGCGAGCTCAATGAATTTGAACAATTAAACATTGAGCGCGCTTTGCATTGGACATTAAGAAAACGATTTCTTGCCGATCAAATCCTCTCCGAAAGATTTATTTTGTCTTTGCACAAGAAGATGTACGGAGATGTTTGGAAATGGGCTGGGAAATTCCGAACATCAGAAAAAAATCTTGGAATTCCTTTCCCTAGCATTGGAATTGAACTTCGGAAATTAATTGATGACACCCATTTTTGGATAAACCATAATTCATTTTCTTCCGACGAAATTGCTATCCGATTTAAGCATCGATTAGTGAGCATTCATTGCTTTCCAAATGGAAACGGCCGACACAGTCGATTATTGGCGGATTTAATTGTTGAAAAACTATTTCAAGCACCCTCATTCTCTTGGGGTCAATCGCATTATCTGCATACGTCCAATGAATACGTACGATCTGCTTACCTCACCGCGCTAAAAGAAGCCGATCAAAACAACTACAAGCCACTCATCGAGTTCGCAAGGAATTAGGATTCTTCGAAAACATTCTTCCCTTTTCTTATCTCCTCTTACCTATTGAATCGCCCTCGCAACGCAATGTGCCCTCGCAACGAAATTGCCCTCGTTGAAAACCCTCGCGAAGCTATACGCCCTCGCAACGAAGTTGCCCTCGTTTCAAAGAAACCCTCGTCAAAGACCCTCGCGCAAAGCGCTTTATTTCTGACGGAAGTAAAGCCTCACCGGAACCCCAGTTAAACGGAAGTTTTCGCGGAGTTTGTTCTCTAAGAAACGCTGGTAAGAAGACACGACGTTCTGTGGCGTGTTGCAGAAAAATGCAATAGCCGGACTCTTCGTTGGAAGTTGCGTGATGTATTTAATTTTCACTTCCTTACCTTTCACAACCGGTGGCGGATAAGCTTGAATAATTGGCAACATAATGTCGTTCAACTTGGAAGTAGAGAAATGTTGAAGACGATTCTCATAAACCTCCATAGCCGCTTCCAATGCTTTCAGAATACGTTGCTTGGTAACGTTCGATGTAAAGAGAATTGGAACGTCGGTGAACGGTGCAATACGCTTCTTAATTTCTTCGGTCATGACATCGACACTCTTGTGATCTTTCTCTACCATGTCCCACTTGTTCACCAAAATTACAATACCTCTGTTGGCTTCTGTAATCTCACCAAAAATGGTTAAGTCTTGCTTGGTAATTCCTTCAACCGCATCGATTAACAGCATACAAACGTCTGCGTTGCGAATAGATTTAATGGTACGAATAGCACTGAAGAATTCAATATCATCTTCAATCTGCTTACGCTTACGTAAACCCGCGGTATCAATCAACATCAACTCTTTGTTGAAGGCCTTGAAGTGCGTGTGAACGGCATCACGGGTCGTTCCAGCAACATCGGAAACAATACTTCTGTCGTTACCCAACAAGGTGTTCAACAACGAAGACTTACCTACGTTCGGTCTTCCAACAATGGCAATCTTCGGCAAGTCTGGCATCTCCGACTCGTCGATCTCAGGCATTTCCTGCAACAACTCGTCGAGCAAATCTCCAGAACCGTATCCGTTGTTCGCACTAATGCTGAACAACTTCTCTCCGAATCCTAACGCGTAAAATTCTGTTGCTAATATTTCTTTGTCTGAAGTATCTACTTTGTTACAAACCAATAGAACTGGCTTGTTCGCTCTGCGAAGCATATCTGCAATTTCTTCGTCCCACTCGGTCATTCCTTCTTTGGCGTCTACCATAAAAAGAATACGATCTGCCTCGGCAATGGCCAAGCGCACTTGACTGTTAATGTCTTGTTCGAACGCGTCATCGCTGTTCGTAACAACTCCACCGGTATCTACTACAATGAATTCTTTTCCGCCCCACTGACCTGTTCCGTACTTACGATCACGGGTAACTCCGGCTGTTGGTTCTACAATGGCGTCTGATGTTTCAGTAAGACGATTAAATAACGTTGACTTCCCTACATTCGGTCTACCTACAATGACAATAGTATAACTCATGCGGCAAAGATACGCATGAATGAAGCGTTTCAACAACTCAAAGCCCTACAATGGCTTGTTGTTCCGCATCCAACAGTAGATTTTCTTGATTTGTGTGTCGGTCAATTTAGTTCCGTTTTTGGGCATTGCGCTATAACCAGCGTCGTGCTCTACCGAACCTAAAATATCATCGTTGTTAGCAGAGGCAGCCCCTGCATAATTACTCAAGTCAATTCCTGTAGAGTGATATTGCGAGTCGTGACAGCCCGAAGTAGCACAATTCGCATCATATATTGGCTTTATATCGTTGTTGTATGTCGGAATGTTTCCCGTGCAATCATAACCCTTTTGATATTTGTCGCAACTCACAAATGCTATTGTTACAAGAGACAAAACCATTATTGACGAAACAAACTTTTTCATAATATATTTCTATTTAATTGGAAGACCCCTTTGCGTAAAGATAAAAAAAAGAGCTGTCACAAGACAGCTCTTTTCTTCGTAAATGAATAATCAACTTATTGTTTTACGAAAGGAACGCGTTGAATTTGATTACCGTTTTGAAGCGACAAGAAATAATATCCGTTACTCAAATCAGAAACGTTCAATTGGAAAATATTGCTTTCTACTCCGCTACCGAAGTTGTTCGCGAACACTTCTTTTCCGTCTATTGAATGAATGCGAATGATTGTATTCTCGCTTGGATTCAATTGCGAAGCATTTACAGCAACATTTCCTGAAGTTGGATTCGGGAACATGTTTACTGACGTTTGTGTTGAAGTCAATTCGTTCACATTATTCGGATAAGTGCCGGTTGTGTTCAACCAGAATCCGTTCATTTGAGCTCCGCCCGGACCTGAAACTCCGTTTGCATCCATGGTGAATGTTACACAACTTGAAGCTGAACAGCCATCGGTAAAATAAACGGTCAAACATACCGTGTAAGTTCCAATTGAATCATAGAAGTATGCAGGGAAGAACTCGTTTGATGTTACACCGTTACCAAAGTCCCATGAAACAGAACTAATGTTGGAAAGATCCTGATTCCAGTATATCATAACTGCATTCTCCATTTCAACCATAGAATCTGGGATAAGTTCAATATCGGTTGAACAAAGCACTGTGTCTTCAGAACACTCGGCATTAATTCCAAAAATCATGGATTGGTAGTTTCCTGTTGCCATATCTGTGCTCACCAGATTTACACCATTCACATTAATTACAATTCCTGAAGTTGCTCCGCCATCCCATCCGTCTCCGAATGAGTCGTACATATTCAGCGTATAGCAATTGTCTGTAAGACAACCATAGGCCATGTTGTTCGCATTGGCAACATTCACGGTGCTTTGCATAAGCATTGCTCCAGAAGAATCTGTAATGGTGTACATTGATTCAGCAGCAAACATACCTGGATTGAAAGAAACGACTACGGTGTTACCGGTTGTGCATCCTGTGAAACATGAACCGTCGTCAACAACTGCTAACGGATCAAAATTATAAGCTGTTGAATCTGTGCATCCATATGCCAGAATACAAGAACCATCATCAATTGTAGCCGCAGGATTGTAGTTAGAAGCTAACGTGTTTGTACATCCGAATACATCTCCACATGTTCCATCTATACTAAATAAAACAGATTGCGTTGTTTGATTGTCTGCAAGACTTGTATGTATAATCTGACCCTGACCGTTGTTAATCCAAAAGTATCCATTGTACCAACCTGTTAATCCTGCGCTATTTGACATTACCGCTGTGTAACATTCTCCCGCTTGAAGACAAAGACTGGTGTAGTAGATTGCTACATTGCCTAAAGTTGGAGAGGTCCAAACAGTGTCACCATCCGAATTCAAGATAGAAAGAGCAACTTGCGCTCCATTAGAAAATGTACAGATATATAGTGACGCATTTATGCTGCCAACCCCATTGCAATAGGTGCAAGAGCCATCGTCAATCGTCGCCTGTGCATTGTAATTTGTTGCAGTAACGTCAGTGCATCCTTCATACGAGCAGCCTACATTTACGGTAGCAATTGGATTGTAATTAGAGGCCGCTGGATCCATACAACCCGGAACTGCAACGGTTCCGCAAGAATCTACTCCTACGCCGAAATGATCTAAAGCGCTCATTCCTTGTGTAAATGTGAAAATATAAGACTCTGTATTGCTCACCGATACAGTTAATGCAGCTCCGTTCCAACCATCTCCAAAAGAATCCCACATTTGAACCATGTAGCAGTCATTTGGCAGACACCATACACCTGATGGCGTGGTTGCTGGAGTACCTGTAGCCACGGTTGCTCCTGCTGAATTTACAATATTGAAGCTCACTTCGCCCGCAAAAGTACCGCCGGTCAATGAGAATGACACTTGGGTGCAAGTTGTATCAATTTGCGCCTGTGCAACAAAGCCAGTTGCAAAAAGAAAAGCAAAGAAAACAGAACGTAAAATTTGTTTCATAGTTCTAGGTTAATGTTAACGAATATATATTAACTCGCTTCCAATCAGACCTTAATGACGCAAAAAAAGTTGCTTATTCTTGGAAATGTTGAAAAAGAGCCTATTCGAAAATGGCTCCACTGCCTATTAACTCGTCCCCAATATAAAAAGCCGCGAACTGTCCTTTCGCAACGCCGTATTGGGTTTCGTGAAAGATCACATACGTGAATTCACTTCCAACCGAAACAGTCGCTTTGAATAAAGGCTGTCGATAACGTATTCGGCAATCGACTTCTAAAACTTGGCCTTGACTTGGTTTTAAGTTTTCCTGAATCCAATGCGCCTCTGCATTTCGAATGGCGAGACCTCTTCTTGCTAGAGCCGGGTGAGTTTCCCCTTGAGCAGAGTACACTATATTCTTCTCAACATCAATAGCCACCACAAACAATGGAATGGCTTGTCCGCCAATTCCTAAACCTCTTCTCTGCCCTACAGTATAGTAATGCGCTCCGTTGTGCTCTCCAACATCGTCGCACATTTCGGGAGAAAAGACCTGTGGACGAGAAAGCACTTGAGGATCTTGAGAAGAATCTACTACCAATTCATTTAATTGTGGAAGAAACTCGTCCTTTATGCGCAGCACTCTTCCTTTTTTGGGAGCTAATTGTTGTTGAAGGAAAACAGGTAGTTTAACCTTCCCTATGAAACACAATCCTTGAGAGTCTTTCTTGTCTGCGTTCGGAAGTTGAAGTTCCGCGGCAATGACGCGTACTTCCGGTTTCGTTAATTCTCCGATTGGAAAAAGGGCTTTGCTCAATTGGGCTTGATTCAATTGACACAAGAAATAGCTTTGGTCTTTGTTTCCATCTGCGCCAGAAAGCAAATGGTATTGCGTAATCCTATTCTCGACTGTTTCCGATTTACGAACGTAATGTCCTGTTGCTACGAAATCTGCTTTGAGTTGCTCAGCGGCTTTTAAAAACACATCGAATTTGATTTCGCGGTTGCACAAGACATCTGGATTTGGGGTTCTTCCCAACTCGTATTCGCGGAACATGTACTCCACAATGCGTTCACGGTATTCAACGCTGAGGTCTAGCACATGAAAAGGAATACCCAAGTGCTCTGCTACGAGCATGGCATCGTTCGAATCTGTAATCCAAGGGCATTCGTTATTGATAACCACAGTCTCATCGTGCCAATTCCGCATAAAAACTGCAATTACCTCATAGCCTTGCTGCATAAGCAAGTGCGCGGTAACCGCAGAATCTACTCCGCCCGATAAACCAACCACTACCCTTTTCATGATGCAAAATTAGGCGAGACCATTCGAAATAGCTTCAACAAAACAAAAAGAAAGAATTACATTTGACTAAAGTCCTTCGAGGCAACCCTCGAGATTAATCTCGTCTTAACACAAATTATTGGTGTCAACAGAACGCTCCCAACAAGAACTGATTGACGGCTGCCTTAAAGGAGACAGCCGAAGCCAACATGCTATTTACAAAATGTATTACGGGAAGATGAAGGCTGTATGTTTGCGTTACGCAAGCTCAACAGACGAAGCGAAAGACATGGTGCAGGACGGATTCATTAAAGTTTTTTCGAGTATGGAAAAATTTGAAGGAAGCGGTTCTTTGGAAGGATGGATAAGACGGATAATGGTGAATTTATCAATTGACCTTTACCGAAAGAAAAAGCACCATGTAGATCTTGACTTAGAAAATTCGAAACACTTTGTTGACGAAAGTGTAGATGAGGAAGACGAGCAGGAATCGGACATTTACGACTTTCAACCCCACCACATTGTGGAAGCCATGCAACAATTGACTCCTGTATACCGTACAGTTTTCAACTTGTATGTCTTCGAAAACTTTTCTCACCAAGAAATTAGTGAGAAACTGGGCATTAGTTTAGGGACTTCAAAAAGTAACTACGCCAAAGCCAAGAAGAACATGAAAAAGATATTATTAAAAAATAAAATTAACGCGGCGAATGAGCAATAACCCGTTGGATAAATTCGAACAAGGAATACAAGACGCTTATAAAAATTATGAGTTACCTTATAGTTCTTCTGAGTTCACACAATTGAGTAGACGCCTACTTCGCAAGCGCTTATTTAGCGGCCTTGCTTTGTGGGGAAGTGTTGCGGCAGTTACAGCGATTGTAGGTGTTTCCGGATATCTCGTAATCTCAAGCGAAAGCAAACCTATTGCTTCAGCAACTCCAAATGCTTCAGAGGTAACGAACACTGTTTCTACGCCAAATGCAGATGATGTTGCGAATGGCGAGTCTTCAAACGGAATTACTGGTATTATTTCAGACTTCAAGAAAGACGTCATCAACAACACTTCGACTTCAAAGGACAATTCAACCTCAGAAACTACTCCTTCGAAGGCCTCGCCGTTAACGAACACAAATACCAGTACAACTGCTGAGAACAATAACACAAACCTCACTGACCCTAACGACGGGCAAGGATTAGAGCGAATTGAGAATAAAAACAAATCGTTATACATTGAGCCTAGCGTTCGCACAGCTTGTGCTGGGGCTGAAGTGAACTTCACTGCGAAGAACAGTCCTAAGAATGGCAGCTACTTGTGGAACTTTGGGGACGGTAGTTTCTCTAATCAGGAAAACCCAATTCACATATTCAAAAAGTCGGGAACATTCGATGTGTCTTTATCTGTAACGAATCCAAACGACGGTCAAATTTCAACCATCGCAATGCGTGATTTGATTACGATTAATCCGAAACCTGAGGCAGACTTCGAGTGGTCTTATACGAACAGTCCAGTTGGAGAGCCTACAGCTAAGTTTGTAAACACCAGTGTGAACGCGAACAGCTTTCTGTGGAAATTCACTGAGAACAGAACCTCGTCTGAGGTATCTCCAAGTGTGATCTACAACTCGAAAGGCAAACAACCTGTCATTCTTGAAGTACAGAACTCTTTCGGATGCAAAGACGAACAAGTAAAGATTGTTCAAGTCAATGCCGACTTCAACTTGGGTGCGGTCTTGAAGATGAGTGAACATGAAATCGCCTTCATGCCTGAAGCCCTCAAAAAAGGTGGAAATAAATTCAAACTTTCTATTTATGACGGAGAAAACATTATCTTCGAATCTACTTCCAAAACGAAAGTTTGGAAAGGAGAAATGAAAGGTGGAAAGAAAGCTACTGCTGGACAACAGTTTCCTTGGATTGTTTTAATATACGGTGAAGATGGTAACGATGCTCGTTATTACAGCGGAACACTGACAATTGTACCTTAACCAAAACCTCAAATACCTAACATTAGGGCCTTTTCGAAGGCCCTTTTGTTTGCCCAAATTCTTTCAAAAAGCTGAATGAAAATTTACTAAATTCGCATCGCCTTATTTTATGACAATTGCGTGCAACCATTTATTGTGCAAATGCGTCAGTAAACTAAATCAATTTCAAGAATGAATAAATTCTTATCCTTAGCTTTTCTCTTTATTATTTCATCATCGGCAGTTGCTCAATTGGATTGCGGGGTTCCTGGTAACTACTGTATGAGCACGACTACGATTTCAACGTGCTCAGGATCTTTGTTCGATGCGGGAGGGGGAAATCCTTATCCTGACGCAAACTACACAATGACCATCTGTCCGGACACCCCTGGAGATGTTATTCAACTTGACTTTTCTGCATTTGCCTTGCAGACTTCTCCAAATGGAAACAACAGTGATTACTTCACCATTTTTGATGGACCGAATACGAGCGCAGCACAATTAGGAAGCTATACTGGAAACACTTTACAAGGTCTCCAAGTTACTGGAACAGTTAACAACCCCTCTGGATGTTTAACTGTTGTTTTTTCTGACAATGGAAATGCGAACGCAACTTCTCCTGGATTTGAAGCCGCAATTTCTTGCACTACCCCTTGCGCTCCACCAACACAAAACTCTGTTATATCGAATCCTGCGCCAGTTGGTCCTGAACAATCTGTTTCGATCTGTATCGGAGATGCGATTGACTTTAGTGGTGCTGGTTCGTTCGCGGAACCCGGATTTACGCTTGATCAATACTTCTGGAATTTTGATGATGGTACGATTGACAGTTTATCTGGACAATTAACCTCGCATACCTTCAACGAACCCGGTGAGTATGTTGTGACGCTTACTGTTGAGGATAACAACGGATGTCAAAGTTTAAATACCACTCCCCTTCAAATTTTAGTATCAACCATTCCAACTTTCCCTGAATTGAACAACATTACTGAAACTACTTGTTTCGGGGAACAGGTTATTTTAACGGGGTCAGCGCAAAGCACACAATGGACAGCACTGCCTCCTCAGGTAGTTGCAGGTACAACCTATTTGGCTGACGGTGCGGGATTTTCATACTCTACTTCGCTGAACTTCGACTTTTTTGACCCAGGTGCTACGCTTTCCACCTGTGCTGATTTGTACAGTGTCTTGGTTAACATGGAGCACAGTTACATGGGTGACTTGGGTATCTCTATTACTTGTCCGAACGGAACAACCGTTGACCTGGTAACCTGGGGAACCAATGGCGGAGGCGGAACATTTCTTGGAGAGGCAATCGATGACGGATCTACCAATCCTGGAGTGGGTTCTGATTACTATTGGGCACCTACTTCAACTACAGGAACGTGGGGACAAGCTGCGGCTGGTGGTTTAACAACTCCCACCGGCGGACCGACTCCTGGAAACTCATTATCACCAGGAACCTACTCTGCTGCGGGAAATATGTGCGATTTGGTTGGATGTCCGCTTAATGGAGCATGGACTTTTACCGTAACAGATAATCTCGCCATTGACAACGGATACATATTTTACTGGGGAATTAACTTCAATCCAGCTTTGTTCCCAGGAATCACAACCTTCACGCCTTCCATTGGTATTGACTCTGACTCGTCTTACTGGACAGGTCCGAATATCGTTGTGATTGATCCCGATGCTGACATTGCGACCATTGATCCTCCGGGACCAGGAACATACGATTACACTTACCACGTGGTAAACAACTTCGGTTGTTCTTTTGACTCTACCATTCAAATTACTTTCACCGAACCTTTAACAATTACTGCTGGTCCTGACCTCATTTATTCTTGCGGTGACTTAACGCTTCAGGGTGGGTTTCAAGGCATACCAACGCCGAGTTGTGCGCAAGATGGGGGAGTCTTTAATTATTGTTACACCAATGGTGAGAATTTCACGTGGACCTTCTGCCCTGACGTGCAAAATGATGGCGTCTCCTTTATGACCTTTGATTTTATATCGGGACAAATGGAAGGCTTTTTTGAAAACTTCAGTGTCTATGATGGGCCAAATACGGCCTCCCCACAGATTGGTACTTGGAATACTGGCGATGCAACAGGACAGTCTTGGACTGCGACAAATCCTACAGGATGTATTACAATTACATTCACTTCAGATGGATCAGTTGCTTGTTCAAGCGGTTCTTACCAACCTTGGACGTATGATGTTAACTGCACCAACGGAGGACCTCAGTATACCTGGGAATGGACTCCTTCGGCAAATTTGAACAATCCCAATATTCCGCAGCCAACCATGAGTTCGCTCGATCAGCAAACGACGTACACCCTGGTTGGATACCCTGTTGGACATCCAGATTGCGCTAGTACAGACCAAGCTATCGTGAGTATTGATCCTGTTGGTGATCCGGGAATAGATAATTCTATTAACATCTGTTCTACAGATCCTGCATTCGATATGCTTCCTCAATTGGGAGGAACGCCAGTAACTACCGGAGTTTGGACTAACCCAAGTAATGCTGTTGTTCCATTCGGAATTTTCGACCCGTTGACGATGCCTTCCGGAAACTACACTTACACCGTGACGCTTGGAACATGTGCTTTGTTCTCTACTCTTAACATCGCTTTTGCTGGTCCTACTAACATGACCATTGCCAACGACACCTCAATTTGCTACATGGGTGACTTGAACTTGGATCAACTGACTCAAGCATCTGGACAGGCTCCGTTTACTTATGAATGGACCTATAACGGTACAGTAGTAGCGAATACACCTGATGCATTGATTAATCCAACTGTTAGCGGGCAAGCTTGTTTAACCGTGGTTGACGATTGCGGATATACCATTACACAGTGTTTTAACGTTGATGTTGCGCCAGATGTAACAGTTACATTCACATCACCTGACCCATCGAATTGTTGGCCGGAAACGTTAACATTGATTAACACAACAGATCCAAGTACCTATCTCAATATGGCTTGGGAAATTAGCGATGGAACCTACCAATTAAATCAAGATCAACTTGATTTAAACTTTGCTGCACCAGGAACCTACGATGTGACTCTTTCAGTAGTAACAGATATAGGATGTACCTACAGTACCACTATTCCAAACTTCTTGACATCGTTCGACCCTCCTGTGGCAGGATACATTGCTGATCCACAACCGACAGATGCGAACAACACCGTTATCAACTTCACCGACCAGTCACTCGGTAACATCGTAACCTACGATTGGATCTTCAATCTTGGAGCACCTCTTGGTAATTCTTCAGCTCAAAATCCTACCTTCACTTTCCCACAAGGAACCGGTGGAGAATATCCTGTTCGATTGACTGTTACAGATGTGAACGGATGTACCGACTTCATTGAGGGTTCTATTATCATTCGTAACATTTTCCAATATTACCTTCCAAATACATTCACACCGAATAACGATGGTTTGAACGATGTGGTTATGATGGTTGGAAGTGACATTGATGAAAATCGTTTCAAGTTGGAAGTCTTTAACCGTTGGGGAGATATTGTGTTTAGCACAACCAACCCGTCTACGGCTTGGACAGGCAACACCTACAATGGTTCATACTACTGTCCGGAAGGAGTTTACAATTGGACTGCAGTGGTTGTTTCAAAATCAACTGGAGAGCGCTATGAAATTCAAGGTCACTTGAACTTGATTCGCTAATAAAATCTTTTTCAGCAATGCCCTCTAGGATTATCTTAGAGGGCATTTTTGTTTCAATAAAAACAAGACAGCAATCAAATTATGGCGGGTAATACAGTATTCGGTTGGGTAATTAAAAAGCGACTTCATCAAATGGAGTTGTTTAAGCAGTACCCTATTGAAGTGCAGGAAGAGATTCGCCAAAAGCTTATTGATGAAGCCGCATTAACTGCATTCGGCAAAGAACACAAGTTCGAAAAGATTCATTCACTTCAAGACTTCCGCAATGCAATCCCTCTTCGATCATATGAAGAGCATTTTCCATACATAGAGAGAATGATTAATGGTGAAGGAAACGTCTTATGGCCGGGTAAAACCAAGTGGTTTGCGAAGAGTTCGGGAACTACAAACAGTCGAAGTAAGTTCATTCCAATTTCAAATGAAAATTTGGAAGACGGACATTATAAAGGTGGAAAAGATCTGCTCGCAATATTCTACCAATTGCGTGAAAACGCCGATTTGTTTTCTGGAAAAACACTGATTGTTGGAGGAAGCACGAAGATGACTGAAGAGGAAGAAAACACCATTGGCGATCTAAGTGGAATTATTATTTCGAATTTGCCTTTCTGGGTGGAAATGAAACGCGTTCCCCAGCGAGAGATTTCATTGATGGACAATTGGGAAGAGAAACTCGATGCGATGGCGCTGAACACCATGAATGAAGATGTTCGGGTGTTATCGGGTGTGCCAAGCTGGACGCTACTCCTACTTCGACGAATTTTAGAGTTGAAAAAGGCCAATCACATTCATGAAGTATGGCCAAACCTTCAAATGTACATGCACGGTGGAATAAGCTTCGCGCCGTATCGCGAGCAGTTCAACGCTATTCTTCCCAATGGCACAACTGATTATTTCGAGACATACAATGCCAGCGAAGGATTTTTCGGAATTCAAGATCAATTGAATTCAAATGAAATGCTTTTGATGTTGGATTATGGGGTGTATTACGAATTCCTTCCGCTTGAAGAATTGAATAGTAAAAAACCTCGCGCTCTTTCTCTTGAAGAAGTAGAACTCAATCGCGTCTATGCGCTTGTCATTACAACCAATACAGGCCTTTGGAGGTATCTGATTGGTGACACCATTCGCTTCACACACCTCTACCCTTTCCGCTTTAGAATTGTTGGTCGAACGAAGCAGTTCATTAACCTCACCGGAGAAGAACTCATGGTTGAAAATGCAGAGAGTGCTTTGCGCAAGACCTGCACGCACATGAACATTCATGTTGTGGAATATACCGTCGCCCCTTCCTTCCCGAAAGAAAATGAAACCGCAGCGCATGAATGGTTTATTGAATTTGAAAACAATGATTTCGATTTTGATCGGTTTTGCTTTTTGTTAGATGAAAATTTACGCGATGAAAATTCGGATTATGACGCGAAGCGAAACACGAATTTGAACTTGGGATTTCCCATTGTGCACAAGGGAAAGAAAGATGTGTTTTATACTTGGTTGAAGCAACGAAACAAATTAGGTGGACAGCATAAAATACCTAGATTAGCAACGGATCGTCTGTGGTTGGAAGAGTTAATTGCATTGAATAAATGAGAACCTATTTTGTGATTTCAATGTGCCTATTTGCGTTTGTATTCCGCATACAAGCGCAACATCGCGTGCAGTGTGATGCGCTTGGAAACACTTACGAAATTTATTCCGACCACATAACAAAGCACAGTTCAAACTTCAACCTAGACTATAGACTGAGCACCCTACAATACGGGACATCTGCTCAATTAGATTTAACAAATCCCTTGGTCCCCTTTCTTTTTTTTGAAGATCAAGGATCGCTCGTTTTTTTAGATAACACAATCAATGTTTTGGAAGAACCTGTGTTTTTGAACGAACGCTTTCAAGGGCAAATCACTTGTGTTGCTGGATCGAAAGGAGATGCCTTGTGGTTGTATGATGTGAACTCGAGTACGCTTACTCGAACAAACAGACAATTTGAAGTATTAAGTAAATCTGCGAATCTTTCTTATTTGACGAAGTCTACACTTCAACCCAAACAAATTATTGAAAGCGGTCAGCGTGTTTATTTGATTACGGAAGAAAAAGGAATTGTATTGTTTTCATTGTTTGGCACACTTGAATCAGAAACCCCCTATTCCACCTCTGACCCCGTTTATCAGTGGAATAATTTTATTTATTTCCGAATGGGAAACATGCTTTTCTCATGGGATCACAGTCAATCTAAGCCAGAGGTTATTCGCTATCTCGACACACATCAATTGAGCGGTGGAATTCAATGGATGATGTGTGAAGACAAACCCTTCTATTTCGAGCCATCTACGGGCATAAAACGAGAAATAGCTATTCTTGAAAACTTAGAGAAATAAGCCTTCGAAAATCCATATTTTTTCTCTACTTTCGAATCTGATTATTACCTAAACGAATTATGCATATAGCAATTGCCGGAAACATCGGTTCAGGAAAAACTACGCTCACGACTTTAATCGCGAAGCACTACAAATACACCGCTCATTTTGAAGAAGTAGATAACAATCCGTATTTAAGTGATTTCTACAAAGACATGCAACGTTGGTCTTTCAACTTGCAAGTATTTTTCTTGAGAAGTCGTTTCAGACAATTGATTGATATTAAGAAGAAGTCGAAGAAGATTGTGCAAGACCGCACCATTTACGAAGACGCTTACATCTTCGCTCCAAACTTGCATGCTATGGGTCTTATGACCACGCGTGATTTCGAGAACTATTCAGATTTGTTTGGTGTGATGGATGAATTCATTACTCCTCCAGATTTGTTAATCTACCTCAGAGCATCTGTTCCAACCTTGGTTCAAAACATTCAGAAGCGTGGACGTGAATACGAAGAGGCAATTCGACTTGACTATTTAACTCGATTGAATGAACGTTACGAAGCTTGGGTAACCACCTATACCAAAGGGAAGTTGTTAATTATAGATATCGACAACAATCGCTTCCATGAGAATCCAGAAGATTTAGGAACGATCATCAGTGGTATTGAAGCCCAATTAAACGGCTTGTTCTGATTTAACGAACGAACACCAACGTATTCTCATCGCTCAATTTTTCATTGAAAGAATAACCTTCTTTATTGAATTGTTTAAGCGTTTCAAGCGAATTGGCATTGGACTCAATAACGAATCTCGCCATGCTTCCTCTAGCCTGCTTCGAAAAAGTTGGAATACTTTTCAATTCTTTTCCTTTCAATTGAAAGAACTTGAAATGAAGAATTTTACGGTTTAATTTTTTCGTGTCTATGATTTTGAAATACTCGTCAGACGATAAGTTGAGGAGATATCCTTTGGGGGCTATTTCGTTTTCAAGGTACTTCGTCACCGCTTCGCTCCAATAAGAATAAAGCGTTTTACCGGCAGCTGTTTTGTAGGGAGTCCCAACCATTAATCGATAAGGCAGAGCAGTATCTGTTGGCTTTAAAACTCCGTAAAAGCCGCTTAGTATTCTAAGTGATTGTTCAGCCGTCTTCCAATTTAATTTTGAAAACGATTTTGCGTCGAGCGACTTAAAAGCTTCTCCGCTGAAAAGTAACGCAGCAGGAATACCCTTCGACAAATCTTTCTTGTTCCATTTTTGAAAACGCGATTGCGTGTTTAACGCGAGTTCATCGGTTATTTTCATTTTCTGCTTCCAATCATCTGCCGAAACCTTTTTCAATTCAGCACAGAGTGTTTCGGTTTCTTTGGTGAACGAAGGCAAGGTGGCCTCTCCTTTAAACTCTTGAAATGTTTCGTTCATGAGTTTGGAAGGTGAGAGAATAGCAACAAAAAAGGATGACATTAGAAGTTTGGTTTTAACAAATACTGCGAATAGAATTTATCGATTTCATCAACGGCTTCGTCGGCTGAGTCTACCACAGAGAAGAGCATCATGTCTTCTTCGTTGATGTTATTCTCTGTCTCAAGCAGAACTTTTTGAATCCAGTCGACCAAGCCTTCCCAAAATGATTTCCCAACTAGGATTATCGGAAAGCGTCCAATCTTATAGGTTTGAATAAGCGTCAATGCTTCAAAGAATTCATCGAGTGTACCGAATCCGCCTGGCATAACCACGAAGCCTTGACTGTATTTCACAAACATGACTTTTCGAACAAAGAAGTAATCGAAGTTGATACTTTTATCGTAATCGATGTATGGATTCGGGTATTGCTCAAATGGCAGTTTTATGTTTAACCCCACGCTAGCCCCTTGACCGTCCTTTGCGCCGATGTTACCCGCTTCCATGATACCAGGGCCTCCGCCAGTTATTACGCCGTAGCCTTTCTGTGTAAGTTTAAACGCTATTTCTTTTGCGGTTGAATAGTACTTATTGTCTGGCTTGGTTCGAGCAGAACCGAAAATAGAAACGCAAGGACCAATGGCTGCCATGCGCTCGTACCCTTCAACAAATTCTGAAAGGATTTTAAATATGCTCCAACTGTCGTTCGACTTTAACTCGTTCCAAGAGCGCGGGGTAAACTTCCGTCTAACGCGATCATCTTTTTCCATATATCTTTCTTAAATATTATTTCTCTACCACGAATTGGAAACCCACTCCGTGAAGATTTATTATCTGAATACGGCTATCTTCTGCAAAGAATTTGCGAAGCTTAGCAATGTAAACGTCCATAGTACGAGCAACAAAATAGGACTCTTCGCCCCAAACTAAATTGGCTAAATTTTCACGTGTCATAACGTTTCCTTTTCCTTCGCAAAACGCCTTCAGCAAACTTGCTTCTTTGTTTGTTAAATGCTGACGCATTCCGCTTGGCCAAATGAGGTAGTTGTTTACATTGTCGAAAGAGTAACTGCCGATGGAGTATAAGTCAGGGACAATTTTCTCTTCATCTTTATTTGTTCTTCGAATGATATTTTGAATTCGCAAATTCAGTTCCTGAATCACGAAAGGCTTGGTTATGTAGTCGTCGGCGCCAATTGACAAACCCTTCAAACGATCCGAGAGTTGTTGCTTCGCTGTAAGAAATATAAATGGCATTTCAGGAAAAAGCTTTTTGATATCCTCAGCTAAAGCAAATCCGCTCTTTACAGGCATCATAACATCTAGCAAACAGATGTCTACGAATTCTTTTCCCAATGTTAGCAAACCTTCTCTAGCAGACCTACAACGAATTACCTCATGACCTAAATCGGTCAATTGGTCTTGGATTACGAAACCCAAGTTCTCATCGTCTTCAACCAAAAGAATTTTACTCATTGTTTTTTGTTGCCACAGGAATCTTTAACGTAACCGTAGTTCCCTTGTTTTCTGCACTCGATACGAATATAGTTGAATTATGCGCATCCATCAACTGCTTCACCAGGTACAATCCCAATCCGAAACCTTTAATGTGATGCGTCTCGCCTAAAGGTACACGAAAGAATCTATGAAAGAGTTGCGTATGATAAATTTCTTCTATTCCAATTCCATTATCTTCCACCTGTATGACTAGATTTCCTTCAACAACCATACTGCGAATAACAATTAGCGGTTCTGCTATATTGTACTTCAAGGCATTGTCTATGAGGTTTGTTAAAATAAGTTCGAATGATTTTTTATCGAAATTAATTTCGGCTTCACCGGCTTCCCAAATAATTTCTGAAGTCCCGTTGTAATTTTTGAATTGCAAATTCATTCTTTCGATTACGGAATTAACCAAAGTCCTTGGGGCAAAGACCTCTTTATTCAAGTGAATTCCTATGTTCGTCATGCGAGAAACATCTAGCACCCGATCCAATTCCTCGCGCAGCCTCTCACCTTCATTTCGAATAATGGAAATATACTGATCTCGCCGAAACGGTTTGGTGTGGATATTTTCTTCAACCAAGACTTCTGCTGCCATAAGCATGGTTGATAGAGGCGTTTTAATCTCATGAGTTACATTATTCACGAATTCTTGCTGCATGAGCGTCATTCTTCTTTCATTGTAGAAGGTGCTCAATATGACTAAAACCACGGCCGAATAAATAACGAGTTGAATAATAAAAAAGAACCAGAAGGCGCTAGACATAATGACTTGCCTTAAAGATTCGATAAACGGGATTGTGGTATTCACATACTTCATAACAAACCAAGCTCCTGAAAACAAATAGGCCAGAAAGACAAATATGAAAGCAAGCGAAAGCAAACTAATCACCTTAACTCTATGATATGAATACATGGATTTATCCATACTTCTTTGGGTATAATTGAGATGTCTTTGGTTTAGGTTCGAAAGAGATTTACTTACTTTCGTATCAAATTTACTACAATAATGAAAGCATACGTTTTTCCTGGACAAGGTTCTCAATTTCCCGGAATGGGCAAAGACCTTTATGAAAGTTCTGCAGTAGCAAAGGAGTTAATGGATTCTGCAAATGAAATTTTAGGATTTCGTTTAACAGATGTCATGTTCAGCGGCACAGAAGAAGAATTAAAGCAAACCAATATTACGCAACCCGCTATTTTCTTGCATAGTGTAGCCATGGCGAAAGCCATGGGTGATTCATTTCAACCCTCAATGGTTGCAGGACACAGTTTGGGTGAGTTCAGCGCTTTGGTTGCAAACGGCACGCTTGAATTTGCAGACGCTTTGAAGTTGGTGTATGCTCGCGCTATGGCTATGCAAAAGGCATGCGAAGCGAACCCTTCGACCATGGCTGCAATTTTGAATTTGGAAGATGACGTGGTTGAAAAAGTATGTGCCGAAACTCCTGGAGTGGTGGTTGCAGCAAATTACAACTGTCCCGGGCAATTGGTTATATCTGGAGAGAACGAGGCTATTGACAAAGCTTGCGAAGCGCTTCTTGCTGCTGGTGCAAAGCGTGCGTTGAAACTTCCTGTTGGAGGTGCTTTTCACAGTCCGCTTATGGAGCCTGCTCGCGTTGAATTAGAAGCTGCGATTGCTGCTACTCCTTTCCACACACCTATTTGTCCTGTTTACCAAAACGTAACAGCATCAGCGGTTTCAGATCCTGAAGAAATCAAGAAGAATTTAATTGTTCAATTGACAGCACCGGTGCGTTGGACGCAAACCATGAACGCCATGATTGCAGACCAATGCAGCGAAGTTGTTGAGGTAGGTCCAGGCAAAGTATTGCAAGGACTGTTTCGAAAAGTAAGTCGCGATTTGCCTTTGAGCAGCGGCGCTATTTCAGAATAGAAGAAGTTATTTCTTCCAACCAAAATGCTCTTCCGCCATTTGTAGAATATCTCCACCAATGGCCAAGCATGCGGTTGCCGCAGGAGAAGGGGCATTCAGAACATGAATGCTCCTTTTTGTATACTCAATTCTGAAGTCGTCGCGTGTATCTCCGTCTTCACGAAGTAACAAAGCACGCACACCTGCTCTTCCTGGTTCAATGTCTTCCATTGTCAAGGATGGAACTAAACGTTGCAGGGTTTTCAGGAATAACTTCTTGCTAAATGCTCTGCGATATTCGTCGATTCCAAATTTCATGTTGGAAAAGAAAAGCTTCCAAGTTCCTTTGTAGGTTAGCGCATCCCAGGTATCGCGAAAACTGAAATCGGTTTTTCCGTATCCTTCACGTTTGAAGGTGAAGACAGCGTTAGGGCCGCATTCTACCGAGCCATCTACCATGCGCGTGAAGTGAACGCCTAGAAATGGAAAGTCAGGATTCGGTACAGGATAAATAAGGTTTTTAACTTTGTGCTTTGCGTTTTCAGTCAACTCGTAATAATCTCCGCGGAAGCCTACAACTTGTTCTTTCAAAGCAATACCGTCTTTTCTTGCCAGACGATCGGCTTGAAGACCGCCGCATACAATTAAGTGAGCGGCTTCGTATTCCGCTTTGTTCGTTATTACGATTGTGGTGTTTTCCAAATGCTCAAACTTCAATGCTTCCTCAGAAAGGTGTACCTCTGAAAGTGGATTCTTCTCCAAGGCCAATTCAGCCATTTTATTGGTGGCGCCTCGAAAGTCTATAATTCCAGTGCAGCCAACAAATAAACCGTCTATTCCAATGCAATGAGGTTCTATTTGTCGAATTTCCTCTGCTGTTACACGACGTAAATCTTCAATGCCATTGTCTATACCATGTTGTTCAATTTTGTTCAAAAACGGAAGTTCAGACTCATCAACGGCAACAATAAGTTTTCCGCATACATCGTGCTTTACGTTGTGCTCTTTCGCAAAAGCAACAAGCTCTCTTCGCCCATTTACACAATTGATCGCCTTCTTTGAACCTGGTTTGTAGTATAGTCCAGAATGAATCACCCCGCTGTTGTTTCCCGTTTGGTGATCGGCTAGTCCGCTCTCCTTTTCCAACAACAGTATATTCTTGTTCGGATAAGCCATTTGTATTTTATACATGGTAGCTGCACCAACAATTCCTCCTCCAACAATTATGACATCGAATGAATTCTTCACGATTTTTTGATTTTGATTGCAAAAATAAACCTCGGAGAAGTTCCGAGGTTTAATATTTCTTAATGAAAGTCATTAATTATTTTTCACCTGCTTTTTTGCAGCAGTCTTTCTTCTCTCCCTCTTTACATCCCTCTTTTTGACCGCTTGTTGCAGCTGAATCTTTAGAGCAACACTCTTTTCCTTTTTTCTTTCCTTTTTTAGCGTCAGCTGCTGCGCTCTTGCTGCAACACTCTGATTTGCCTTCTGCTTTAGTTGCAGAACACTCTTTCTTTTCAGCGCTTTGAGTAGCGGCAGATTTGCTGCAGCACTCTTTCGATTTTGTGCACTCAGTTTTCTTTTCTGAAGTGGTTGTTGTATTTTCAACTTGTGCAGAAGCTACTCCTGCGAAGAAGATAGACATAGCTACGAATGCGATAATTTTTTTCATTTTGATTGTAATTTGAATCAAATATAGTGAACCAAGGAATTAACGCAATAGAAAATAATAAAAGTCTTATTTTCGTTGCAGCAACATGATAAAACTTCACCCCAAGCAATCGAACACCTGGACCTCGTCTATTATTATAGGCGTTTTGGGTTATGCTTTCGTGATGTTGTTTGGTTATTTCATTAGCTCTACTCCGGACAAACTTATTGTAAAGCCCATTGTTCCTGTGGTTCAAGAGATGGAAGTTGAGTTGGAAGCCCCACCGGAGGAGGCTGGCGGTGGCGATGATGCTGGCAATTCAAAAATGAGTGAATCGGTTCGGAACCTCATTGCTTCAACAGAATCGGCTCGAGTAAACGAAGAGGTGAATTATACTGGGAATGAAAACAGAAACGGCAATGCGGGTGCACAGGGTTCACAAAGTGCCCTGAATTACGCCAAGCAGATGAGTGATCAGCTGTTAACCAGTCATACCGATCATTCTGCCGGAGCTGCTAATCCTACCGACCGTTCTACTTCCAACAATAACAACAACGCTACAGAGCAAGGTGGGAATACCAGTTATTCTGGGCCTGTTACAGCATCATTTACTTTGACCGGAAGAAGCATTAAGCAAGCGCCGAAGCCTACGTATAAATGCAAAGGAGCCGGAACGGTTGTGATAAACATTACCGTTGATGAATGGGGAAAAGTAGTGAGTGCCAAATTGGATGAGTCGCGTTCTTCCAAAGACGCGTGTTTGTCTTCAGAGTCTGTTGCGTATGCGCAGCGTTGGTTGTTCAGCGGTTCTTCGAGCAAAGCGCAATCGGGAACTATTTCATTCACCTTCAGCGCGCAGTAGCCGCGTAGTCTGTGAGGTATTCGAAATGTGGCGTTAAAGTTCCTTCCAAAGTCGTTTCCATTCCTTTCCACAAAATTCCATCGGCATCGTTATTCAACAAAGCGGGCAAAATGCTTTTCACGATTTCATTTCCGAAATCTTCACTTGCATCTTTGGGAAGTTCACACGGGAGGTTATCAATAGACATGACAGCCACTGCGTTTTCATTTCGAAAATCAACTTCTGTTCCTGTTGTTGGGTCATAGCCAAAAACAGAGTCGCTCACTTTGCTCGCTTTTATGGTGCAGGCAATGGGACCGTTCAAATCGCACGATACATCGGCAACTACTTTGCATCGCGTGTGCAGTTGGAAGAAGGACTGATCTAGTAATATTGGATTCTTCGCGTTCCAGAGGTGACAAGCGAAGTAGATGTCTGCGTGCTTCACGTATTCTCCTAGAGCGCTTGTATACAAATTCGGATTCGCGTAGAAATCTGATTTATTGAAAGGTGTTCCGTCTATTCGCGCGTACATCTCTGGGGTGTCTATGTGCGTGTACACTCCGTTCTCGTTTGGGTTCTGAAGGAACTCTTCCGGAGAAACTCTTTTCAGGTTAAGCAGCTCCATCATTTCTTGCGCGCCATTCCCTACTCTACCCCAACCCGTAACCACTGCGCGGGTGTTTCCAAGATCTGCACTTTTCAAAATAGTATCGAACTCTTCCCTTCCACTTAAAGTGATTGGTGAAGGAATGTTGAAGCGGTTGTGTTTCAATCCGAATGTTCTTACTCCTTCATAAACACCAACTATTCCTGCGTAACGGCCGAAACCTATGATTCTTTTTCCATCGGCACCTTTGAGCGCTTCGTAATCGACTAACGAAATTTTCTTTTCTAAAATAGCTGCTAAGAGCTTCGCATTGTATGGCTGCTTTTTCAGTGTGTGGGAAAAGAAGAAATATTTTTTATTTGGAATTAATGCATCTGCAGGCACTTCCTTCACACCGAAAAAGACTTCACAGTGAGAGACATCGTTTGAAACAGAAATTCCTTGACTCGTATATTCTTGATCCGTGAAGCAGCGGTGCGGGCTTGATTCAACGGTTATTTCAATTTGCGGAAATTGTTCCATGACTTGCTTGCATTGCGCTGGAGTCAGTGGCACTCTGAAATCGGGTGGTGATTTCCTTTCTTGAATAATACCAATTTTAATTTTCGTCATTGAATTGAAAATGGGTTTGCGAAGATAAGTTGCAAGTTCCTTGCAATCGCCTTTGAAATAGACTAATTTTGCAGTGCAATTCTGTGCTACTGTTTAGGGCCCGACCTTGGATTTGACAGCAAGAAGAAGCAATTTGTAAGCATGCAGAGCGCTTGGTATTCTCGCTCTTAAATCTCGGGGTATCAGTCATAACTGACAACAATTCATACGCACTTGCTGCCTAATCACTGTATGTGATTACGCTTAATCTAGCTCAAGGAGTTAGACAAGTAAGTCTCGCCAACGACCCCGCTCCT
>JBILOU010000028.1:0-25630 GCA_044374295.1 Flavobacteriales bacterium
GATATTTATGCCGAAGGGCGTCTTTCAAAAATTAAATGAAGAACGCGCAGAAGCTGGTGAAGAGTTATACGCCAATCCAAGAAACACTGCAGCTGGAACATTAAAGCAACAAGATTCAAAAGCGGTTGCAAAGCGTAAACTCGATTGCTTTCTATATTTCGTTTTGAATAATAATTCATCCATTGAAACACACAGCGAACGCGTGAATCACGCGAAGACCTGGGGATTCAAAACACCGGATTCTTCCAAACGAATGATTGAAACCACCTCAACGGTGGAAGGAATTATGTCGTTCATTTCATATTGGGACGAGCATCGCAGTAATCTTCCATTTGAGATCGATGGAATTGTGATAAAGGTGAACGAAGTACAATTGTGGGATGAATTAGGCATGACCGCAAAGAGTCCTCGTTGGGCCATTGCATATAAATTCAAGGCTGAAAGTATTAGCACAAAGTTGTTAAGCATCACCTATCAAGTTGGAAGAACAGGAGCGATTACTCCTGTTGCCAACCTCTCTCCTATCCAATTGGCAGGAACTACCGTAAAACGAGCTTCGCTGCACAATGCTGATCAGATTGAGCGTTTGGATATTCGTGTAGGTGATTTTGTTTGGGTGGAAAAAGGAGGCGAAATTATTCCCAAGGTTACAGCTGTTGATACAACACAACCTCGCGGTGCCGAAAGCATGCATGAGTACATTTCGAATTGTCCTGAATGCGGTACTCCTTTGATTCGGTTGGAAGGAGAAGCGCTACACTATTGCCCAAATGATACCGAATGTCGCCCGCAACTCATTGGTAAACTCGAACACTTCATTGCGAGAAAAGCTATGAATATTGAAGGTTTGGGAACTGAAACAGTTGCCGGTTTGCTTGCTTCAGGATTAATCAAAGATGCAGGAGACTTGTATTCATTGACCTACGAGCAATTGATTGGTTTAGAATTTCAGGTTGGTGACGAGAGTGAAGATTTGAAGAAACGTTCACTTCAAGCCAAAAGTGTTGAAAATTTATTGAAGGGTTTAGAGCAAAGCAAGCAGGTTCCATTTGAACGTGTTTTGTTTGCATTGGGAATTCGTCATGTGGGTGAAACTGTCGCAAAGAAAATTGCACGTGCTGTAAAGTCGTTAGACAATCTGAAGGCACTTTCAATGGAAGAACTTCTTGCGATTGAAGAAGTCGGAGAGATAATCGCACGATCCATTCAAGCATGGATTTCGAACGAAAAACATCTGGTTGTTTTGAATAAACTTGTTGAAGCTGGACTTCAATTCAGTGTGAGTGAGCAGGAAGATTTTTTGTTATCGAATTCATTGGAAGGAAAAAGTATAGTTGTTAGCGGAACATTCGAAACGTTTTCACGTGATGGCATTAAGGAATTCATTGAGCAACACGGAGGAAAAGTAGTTGGCAGTATCTCTTCTAAAACAATCTACGTCGTAGCTGGTGCCGATATGGGTCCTGCAAAATTGAAGAAAGCAGATGACTTGAAAATCCCAATTATCTCAGAACAGGACTTACGAAATCTGACAATTTAGATTACGAGCAATCCCAAGACCATAAAGAATACAAGCTGGGCTATTCCATATAAAACAGCTGTTCTATTCTGATTTCTAAAGTGAGAGTAGCTGTATAAACCAAAACAGAAAGACACTCCGAACCATCCGATAAAGTTCTCCATTGGAGCATAATTCATATGCGTAAACGACCAAAAATCGAACTGAGGAGCTAACACTTCAAGAAGCAAATCGAATGTGGTCATTAAGACTCCGACTGATACAGCAGAGAAAAAGCGATTGTTAATTCCAATGTAATGAGTTGTGAGTTGCTGAGCAACCATGAGCAAAGCAACCCAGTTTACTCCGATAATTAAAGGAACACCAAATAACTTCCATCCTAAATTATCTCCATAGGTGTATGTTCCAAATAAATTTCCTGTTTGAACACCATATAATTCAACCAAATAGGCCAACACAACGATGACAATAAAAGCAATAAGCCTAGATTCTCTATATTTTTCATACCGAAGAAACACCACGATCGCACTCACAAGAATTACCAGTGGAGTTGCAGGAAGAAACCAATCAGGAAAAAAGTAAACGCCTATTATCCCAAAGAAATGAACCAACATTATCCAAAGAATTGCAAAAGCTTTTAGTTTTTTGTTTTTGTATAGCTCTGTTGACATAGTTCAGTTAGTGAATTAAATCTGACATGGTTCTAGCAGATAAGATGGCTAAAGGCACACCACCTCCGGGGTGAACACTTCCACCGACAAAATACAAATCTTTTATTCTAGACGAATTGTTTGCATGGCGAAAGAACGCTGCGCTTGCTGAGTTTGAGGCATTCCCATAAAGAGCACCCAAATGAGATGATGTGTCCTTTTCAATACCTCTTGGATTCCAACTCGCTTCACAAACGATATGCTCACGAACGGACTCTCCCAGTTGGTTTTCAAGTTTTGAAATGATATTTTCTCGAGCCTCTCTTTCAATTGTCTCCCAATCCTGACCAATATGATTTGGTGCATTAACCATCACAAACCAATTCTCTCCATTTATGGGAGCGTCGGTGGCTATATGTTTCGATGTAATGTGAATATACACTGTGGGGTCTCCTGTCAAACTCTTCGTTTCAAATAAACAACGAAATTCATTTTCATAGTCTTCTGAGAAAAGTATATTATGCACATCCAATTGCTTAAATGTCTTGTTCATTCCCCAATAGAAAATAAGAGCGGAAGAAGATTTTTCTTGATTCAATAAAACCTTGGGCTCCTTTTCATTCGGAAGAAGTTTTTTGTATGTTGGAAAAACATCCATATTACTAACTACTAACCTCGCCTTTTCAATCTGATTGTTATTGTATCTGATGCCGCATGCTCTTTTTTCTTCAACAAGAATTTCTTCCACCTTTGAATTGAAAATAAACTCAACGCCTTGACGTTTGGCAAGTTCAAACAGCTGCAGAGTTATGTCGTACATTCCTTTATCTGGAATGAAGGCACCTATCCCCTGCTCTACATGCGGAAGCAATTGCATGAGTGCAGGAGTCTTGAATGGACTGCTTCCGTTGTATGTCGCGTACCGCTGAAAATACTGAATGGTTTTAGGATTCGTAAAGTACTTTCTAAGTTGAACTGTGTAGTTCCCCATTAATGGTAACCTTGGAATACGCGAAATACCTTTCCAAAAATCTTTTGTTTTGTACAGCAATGAGAGTTTTAGAGGTCGTTCTAAAAAAAGCGGTGCAGTCGTGTCATAAATGAATTCGGCTTCCGAAAAAAAAGCGCGAACCTTTTTTTCATCTTCCTGAAAAGCATTGACAATGGCTTCAATGTTTTTTTCTCGATTGCCTTTTGATTCGAATGTGAATCCATCAGGATAAAAATACTTGCACAGTATGGGTAGTTCTGAGTATGAAAAATAATCGCTCATCCTCTCTTCACAAAGGACAAATAACTCTTCAACATATTTCGGAAGAGTGAATAAGCTAGGACCTCGATCGAAGCGATAATCAACCATTTTAAATTCAGAGAGTTTACCTCCAGGATAATTCGAAGCTTCAAAAACCCTAACTGAATATCCCTTGCGAGCTAATCGTATTGAGGCAGCAATTCCTCCAATACCAGATCCTATAACTATCGCTTTCTTCATGGTGTGTAATGCAAATAAATAAAGAATTGAGTCAAAATGTTCAAATGAATTTTCATTTTTGAAATAGATGTGTATATTTGCACCCCTTTTGTACGGCGAGGTAGCTCAGCTGGTTAGAGCGTGCGATTCATAATCGCAAGGTCTTGGGTTCAAGCCCCAATCTCGCTACTTTTTAAACCCTTCGATACTTTCGAAGGGTTTTTCGTTTTTATTGTTGTACTTTTGCGCCCAAATTAAGAATCGCGCAATGCAAAAAATTAGAAACATCGCAATTATCGCTCACGTTGACCACGGTAAAACAACCTTGGTTGACAAAATGCTTCACGCTGCTAAATTATTCAGAGAGAATGAAGTTCACAATGACTTAATCCTGGATAACAATGACTTGGAGCGCGAGCGCGGTATTACCATTCTTGCGAAGAACGTTTCTATTCAATACAAAGATTACAAGATAAACATCATCGACACTCCAGGCCACAGTGACTTCGGTGGTGAAGTTGAGCGTGTATTGAACATGGCTGAAGGTGTACTTCTATTAGTAGATGCTTTCGAAGGTCCAATGCCACAAACTCGTTTTGTATTGCAAAAAGCTATTCAAATGGGATTGAAGCCAATTGTTGTCATTAACAAAGTAGATAAAGAGAACTGTCGCCCAGACGAAGTTCACGAGCAAGTTTTTGATTTAATGTACAGCCTTGGTGCTACTGAAGATCAACTTGACTTCGCTACAGCATATGGTGCAGCTAAAAATGGTTGGATGAGTTTGGACTGGAAAGTTCAAACAGACACGATTGAGCCACTTTTGGACTTGGTTATTGAGCACATTCCTGCTCCAATCAAAAGAGAAGGAACTCCGCAAATGTTGGTTACCTCTTTAGATTACTCAACATACACAGGTCGTATGGCTATTGGTAAACTTCATCGCGGTGAATTGAAAGCCGGTATGAATGTTACTCTTGCTAAAAGAGATGGTTCAATGGTAAAAGGTAAAATCAAAGAATTATACATCTTTGAAGGATTAGGCAAGCGTAAAGTTGAATCGGTTGTTTCTGGTGATATCTGTGCAATTAACGGAATGGAGAATTTCGAAATTGGAGACACGTTTACCGATTATGAAAATCCAGAAGCATTGCCAACCATCTCAGTAGATGAACCAACAATGAGTATGTTATTCACGATTAACGACTCTCCGTTCTTTGGTAAGGAAGGTAAATTCGTTACTAGCCGTCACATTAAAGATCGTTTAGAAAAAGAATTAGAGAAAAACCTGGCGTTACGCGTTCAGGAAACAGATAAGGCCGACCGTTTCAATGTATTCGGAAGAGGTGTACTTCACTTGTCTGTATTAATCGAAACGATGCGTCGCGAAGGATATGAATTACAAATTGGACAGCCACAGGTAATTCTTAAGAATATTGACGGAGTTAAGAGTGAGCCAATTGAAGAATTGACGATTGACTTACCATCTGAAATGGCTGGAACAGCAATTGAATCAGTTTCTAAGCGTAAGGGTGAAATGAAAAATATGGAACCTAAAGGCGATCGCACTGTGATTGAATTTGAAATTCCTTCAAGAGGTATTATTGGATTGAGAAGTTATTTATTAACGGCTACCCAAGGTGAAGCGATTATGACTCACCGTTTCAAGGAGTACCAACCAATGAAAGATGAAATTCCTGGACGTCTGAACGGATCTTTGATTTGTATGGAAACAGGTAACGCTATTGCATACAGTATCAGCAATCTTCAGGACAGAGGTAAATTCTTTGTTGAAGCAATGGAAGAGGTTTATGAAGGTCAAGTAATTGGTGAGCACTCACGTGATAACGATTTGGTTGTCAATGTTACTAAGACTAAGCAGTTAACCAACATGCGTGCTTCAGGTACTGATGCTAAAACTGTAATGGCCCCTCCTATTCAATTTACATTGGAAGAAGCGTTAGAGTATATCGGACCTGATGAATACGTAGAAGTAACTCCTAAGTCTATTCGTATCCGTAAGATTTATTTGAATGAGGGCGACCGTAAGCGTTTCGCGAAGCAGTTCGTTCAGCAATAAAAAATCTTGGGGTTATTAACAATCTGATTGTTTATTAACTATATTTGCTGTTATGGTAGTTGCTGTAACAGAAGGCGTAAAAATTTCAGTTTTTTCTTTGTTTGAAGAAAGAATGTCCGTTGCTCCTCAGGGCAGCTTCGTCTTTTCCTACCGTATCTCAATAGAGAATCAAAACGACTTCCCTGTCCAGTTATTACGCAGACATTGGTTCATCTCAGACTCCAATGGATTAAAGCGTGAAATTGAAGGGCCTGGAGTAGTTGGTGAGCAACCTGTTATTGCTCCTGGAGAGAATTTCTCTTACACATCTGCCTGTGACTTACAATCGCCATTTGGATTAATGAAAGGATTCTATTCTATGCAGATGAAAGGCGCTACTTTCCTATTCAAAGTTCAGGTACCTGAATTTTCATTGGAAGCTGACTTCATGAAGAACTAATTCCTCAAAAAAATTTAGATAAAAAAAAAGGCCTTAGCCGCTTTTTCCTTTTTAATTACTGAAAGGTTCGGTATGCTTTATTATTTCAATTTCAACTCTTCTATTTTTACTTCTTCCTTCGGTAGTCGAGTTCGATTCTATAGGGTTTGCCATTCCTTTATAATCAATTCGTATTCTGTCACCTGAAACCCCTTGGCTCATAAGATACTCTTTGACAAGAGCAGCTCGCTTTCTTGATAACACTAGGTTATATTCGGCAGTTCCAGTATTGTCGGTATGACCAGTAAGTTGAACGGATAAAAACTTATTTCCCTTAATTTGAAAAGCAAGATCTCTTAATGATTGCTTTTGTGCTTCCGTAATTGAGGTCGTATTTACTGGATAAGCTTCCACTGGTTTATATGATGTTTTGCTTTGAACGCTATCTAGGTTCTCTCCAGTCATATCCGTTACAGAAGAAGGTGATTCTTCCGTCACAGTATTAGGTACATCATTTAGAATAACATTTTCTTCAATAGCCTGATTTGAAACTGTTGTATTTTCGACAGAAAGAATTTCCGTTTGATTGTCTTGTGAATTTTCATCAGCTATAATAGTTTCTTTGCTCTCTTCTATAAGTGGAGATTCTACCACGGGAATGACTTGAGCAAAAGTCTTTTTACTTTTAGATTTTTGTAAAGTATAAGCTAGACCTACACTAGCATTCATTACTCTTCCGTTGAACATTCTCTTGTCAATCGATTGAGACATGTCGTAGCTCATGGACTGAAATGAGTGTGAAACAAAGGTATAGGCCAAAAATGCAGTTAACTTTTCAGATAATTTATAGGTTGGAGCAATTCTGAAACTTAAATTCAAGATATCGTCTCCTTTCGAAAGAAAAGTATCATCAGAAGACTCTCCTTTGAGCATGCTCGCCCCAACACCAATTCCAAAGTGTAAATCTATTTTTGAATTTTTCTCTTCAAATGAATCATTACTCTTGAGTTGATTCTTCAAACTAGACATTACGAAGTAAGTTGCTCGGAAATAATTAGATTCAGTTGATTTAGTAGAATTAAGAGCATCAGTAGCCACTTCAAATCGACCGTAGTAAATTGGATTGTTAAATGGATGAACCAAGCCGATTGCAAAATGTTTGCCTGGGGTGCTTGAAAGATTTTGGCCAATCTTTTGAGCTCTACCCCCGAAATGATTACCTATTGCAAAATCAATAGAAACCAACTTATTTATTTTATTCTCCAGTTCCGCAAAGTCATTCCATCTTCTTTCTCCTAAATGATAGCGCATTCCCAAGCTGAAATTCATAAGTTTTCCATTAAAAGCGGAATTATTCTGAGATAAGTTTTGATCCCATGAGTTCGATTGCAATGAATGACTTACCAATGTCAAATTAGAAATTACCGATAAACTATTGTTTAATTTATAGGAAGGCATAACACTAAACACTAACGCGTACATGTCGTCTCCATTGAGAAACTTATCTGAAAAATTGTTTCTACTCTGGGCGTTGTACATTGTGGCGAATCCCAATCCCATTCCGAATGACAAATTAAAACGATCCTCATTGCCTTGATAAGAACTTAACGAACTTAAGTCAGCAATAACTTGATAAGTAGTCCTAAAATATTTAGTCTTAAATTCTGTTTCATTCTTCAACCCCTGAAAGATATCGTACCCCAAATCAAATCTTCCTGATAACTTACTATTTGGATATTTATGGTTTGCTCCAATATTCAAATGATTAATTCCACGTGAGTTAAATTTGGTAGTAGTTTCTTTTGTTGAACCCGCAAAGTGATTTCCGAAAGAAGCGTCAATTGCTGTTATGAAATGTAAATTCTTGCTAAGAACCTTCAAATTTCTTGAATACACTCGATTCGTTTGAGGTGTGTATCGAACACCTAAATTTATGGTTCTAAACGCTCCTTTAAATGCAGAATTCTGAAGTGAGCGAGTAAAATCAAACGAGTTAGACTGTGCTGAGTGATTTATTCGGGTATAAGAAGCAAACAATTTCAATCCATTTGCAATCTCAATGCTGGGAGTAATTTTGAAGGATATGTTTAACATATCATCTGCATTTCTTAAGAACGGAGATTCTGAGATTGGAGCATTCTTATTAGTCATGGCAGAATAACCTATCCCAGCAGCAAGATCGATATCTATAGAGTTCAGAAAAGATTTTTTGTCAATCATCGGTTCCTTAGATTTACCCCAGCCAACAATATTCTTTAGGCTCGCGTTCAAAAAATAAGTTGCTCTGAAATAGTTTGTTTTAAACGAAGCAGAATTGGAATTATTTATCATCTGATCATATGATAACTCTAAACGACCACCGATTTTATCATTGGTGAAATAGTTATTCCAACCCAAAGTGTAATTTGAAACTGTAAGCGCATTGACATTGAAACCACTCTCGATTTGACGAAGTCCAAAATGATTACCTGCACCAAAATCAAAAGATGTTTCCAACTTTTTCTGATTACTCTGAGCCGACGCTGTCAGAGCTATGCTTAAAACAAATAGAGTAATTAATGAGCGCATACTTTTTATAATATTATTTAGTGCAAATATAACAAAATAATTCTAGATAACCCATGCAAGTTACATTAATTTTATGTTATTTCCGAACATAAAAACCTTACTTTTGCTTCATCGAAAACACGCATTTATGAATGTAGCTTCTAAGATATTCGTTGCAGGTCACAATGGCCTCGTGGGAAGAGCCATCGTGAAAGGATTGAGAGCAGCAGGATACCATAATTTGTTGCTTCAATCTAGATCAGAGTTGGATTTATTGAATTCAAACGATGTTGAACGTTTCTTCCTAAATGAAAAACCTGAATACGTATTTTTAGCAGCCGCCAAAGTTGGAGGTATTGTTGCAAATAATACTTACCGAGCTGATTTCCTTATTGAAAACCTTATTATCCAAAATAATGTCATTTCAAGCGCTCAAAAATCCGGTGTGACTAAATTGTTATTCCTTGGTAGTACTTGCATTTACCCTAAGGATGCGCCGCAACCACTTCAAGAGAATTCACTCCTTACAAGTGAGTTAGAATATACCAATGAGCCTTACGCAATAGCTAAAATTGCAGGAATTAAATTGTGTGAGAGCTATAATATTCAGTACGGAA
Organism: Flavobacteriales bacterium; assembly: GCA_044374295.1. Taxonomy (GTDB): domain Bacteria; phylum Bacteroidota; class Bacteroidia; order Flavobacteriales_D; family Sanyastnellaceae; genus CAIZGX01. Next base: position 9,303 of record JBILOU010000028.1, read on the forward strand.
CGAATTTCATTTCAGTTATGCCAACGAATTTATATGGTCCTGGAGATAATTTTTATTTCGAGAAATCTCATGTTCTACCTGCTTTACTCAGGAAAATATACTTAGCCAAATGCCTTCAAGAAGACGATTTAAATTCTGCAAGCATTGATTTAAATATTATGGATAATTCAGAAGCTTTGAATTATTTAAATTCAATTGGAGTTGATAATGGCGTGGTAAATATTTGGGGGTCGGGTAAGCCAATGCGCGAATTCATGTGGTCTGAGGATATGGCGAATGCCTGTATCCATATTATGCAAAACGTAAATTTTTCAGATCTTATTCATTCAACGGAAATTAGAAATACACATATTAATATCGGAACTGGCGAAGAAATTTCCATTGCAGATCTTGCAGTGCTAATAGCCGAAGTTGTTGGTTACAAAGGAGAGTTTCATTTCGATTCTTCTAAGCCCGATGGGACAATGCGTAAACTAACCGATGTTTCAAAACTTCATTCATTAGGATTTAAGCATGCCGTTTCTCTCCGTGAAGGAATTGAGCGGGTGTATAAATGGTATCTTGAAAATTCACAAACTGCCAAACATTAATTGAAAACATTACTCTATATTATCTATTGGCCAATCAATGCAATTTGGTTGACACTTCAAGGTGTGTCCTTTTGGAAGGTACATTGCTATGGATTTCTATTTGTTTCAAATAAAGGACAATTCAAATTAGGCAAAGACTTTTTGGTTAATTCACACCGATTCGCGAATATTATTGGAAGCGGCTCCTCCTCTTCCATTCTGATTGGAAAAAATGCAAAGCTTACGATTGGTGAAGATGTCGGATATTCTAATTCAACAATTTGTTGTCGTGAAGAAATCACAATCGGTGATCATACCATTATTGGAGGGAACTCAAAAATTTGGGACACAGATTTTCATCCAACTTCTATCGAACAAAGAACGATTGATATTGATTCAAACGCTAAGACCTCCCCTATTCATATTGGAAAATATGTATTTATTGGGGCTGATGTAACGATAATGAAGGGAGTCTCTATTGGAGATTTTGCAGTTATTGGGGCAGGAAGTGTTGTACGGTCAAACATTCCCGAAAATGAAGTTTGGGCAGGGAATCCAGCTGTATTCGTTAAAAAACTTTCAAAATAAAAAAGGCTGGAAAATTCCAGCCTTTTAGTTGTTGTTGTCGCGATTAATTCTTAATGATGCTAAGTGTCGCTAAGTTTTTTCTGTTTTGTCTAAGAACAACTTGATAAGTTCCCTTCGACCATTTCTCTGATGGAATAGATATGTTCTGCTGTTGCGTTCCATATTCATGAACCGGAATTGAATAAATCGTTCTTCCAATTGCATCCAACACCAATATTTCTATGGATTCATTTTGCGATAATTGGAATTGAATATTTGTTGATTCAGTAGTTGGATTTGGAAAAGCAAGAACATTTAATGCACTCACTAGATTCTCTTCAACGCCAATGATTGCATCATCATAAACAATGAAATCGTCCAATGCACCTTCTACCAGAGATCCGCCATTCAAATTGACGGTCGGACGAAGACTGTCACTAGCTATAAACTGAAGCTTCATTTGTGCTGTCGGTGTCATGAAATCACTTACGTGGAATGCATTTCTTCTCCAGCGCATATCAGTGGTCTTTGTGTTTTCAACATAAGTCCATGTAGCACCGTTGTCATTACTCATGCGAACTTGCCAATAATCTGCACCGGGATTTGCTCCACCTGGAGGACTATTCGTGTACCATCTGTAATAGCTAATGATTGGATTTGTAAAACTAGATAAATCAATTGTGCTAGTTTGAAGAGTAGTTTTTCCACCATCAACATCGTTTTCTCCGATACCTCCTCCAATTGTTCCGTTTCCTGTGAAGAAGCAATACTCTCCTGCTGGAGTAACTTGATCTCCTGTTTGAACAATTGTTCCTGGGGCGACATCCACTGTAACGCTAGGAATCGGAATTTCTAACAACCAAATACCTGTAGTTGCATTGTCTCCAGCCACACCGGTTTGCCAACTCCCCCAATCTTCATTGTTGTCGCAATCGTGTCTACCAACCTCATTCACTCCAACTAACATTATGTGCGGTATGGTTGGAAATGATAATTGGTGGGCACCAACTGGATTAACTGTTCCTACTGAACCGTTAACATCATTTGCTGTGAAATAGTATTTTAGAATTGTACCCGGATTGAAACTATCAAAAGTAGTTTCGAAAGATCCAGATGCATCGGTCATTGCAACTGTTTGCCAAGCTGCATTATTTACTTGATAGTGACAATTCACATCAGACAAGTACTGCGTGTATGGGAAAAATAAATCTAAATCCGCGCTCAATGTAATGGGTACAATCGGACTTGCGAAAGCTTGTGGTGTATGATTCAAAACAGCTGGAGAAATAAGCGTTATTCCATGCAAATAGAACCCCTCAACAATTGCATTGCCATTTGGCGTTCCATTTGTGATGTCACCATCATTATCATCAGCTAATAAAACATCAAGCAAAATATCCGTGTAGGCTTCACCTTCGTTTCCATCAGCAGTTTCTGCTTGCAAACCAGCATAAGCCTCAACGAATAAAGGCATCGTTGCATTCCAATCCCCACCCATTAATAGATGCGTATCGTACCAAGCACCCATGATTATTTCACCATCGGCATGCACCTCACCAACTAAATCTTGCGGATAAACCTTGCGTTCAGTGTCATATCTTCTTATTCCATCTTCATTGTCTGTATAAAATCCAACTCCTACAACCGGGCTATTCCCTAAAGAAATTCCCCAATAATCGGCATACCCCTCACCAACAGCACCGTTGAAAAAGAATGAACTTTGGCTTTGGTAATAGTTATCGTTAATTCCGTGACCGTATTCGTGAAATACGACGTCTGATAAAAGACTGGTTGCGTTACATCCATTACCGATTGCATAAAAGTTAATCGAACTACCATCATAGAAGGCATTGCAATCACCGGAAGTTAAGTCAATATTTGTTGGAAGTTGAAAATCCATTCCTGTAAAAGTCGGCATCCAACTTTTGCAATGGTCGTGAATTCGATTAACACTTTTGTATGCAGAGAGCTCACGAATATTGGCAGCAGTATTCATATCAATCGTATTCAATCCTGCCTGAAGCGTTACATTTTTCTGTGGAACTGTCCCATTCGAATTCACAGAACTCCATGGCCCCTCTAGTCTTACAATTGCATTTGTACCTGCATTGACAGGTAAAGTTCCCGAACCGTTTATATCAGATGTATAATCAGTTCCACCCACCGTAACATAAATGTTGTTCAATCCTTCATTGGTAACTACTCCATATGGATTGGTCATGTATACATCTCCGTTAACTTGAACGTCTACTACAAGTTCTTGTCCTCCAGGTTTTTTAGGCCCCCCTTCGGCATGACAAACCAAGTTCTTTCGCATTAATATTTTTCCTGTTATTGCATCTATGTATGTAAGATAACGTTGCGGAACATTTTGAGAGTTGCGCGTTGAAACAGTCACAATGTAGATTTTACGATATTCAAATGAGTTAGCTTGAGGTACAGGTAAAATTGAAATTTCACCGGTTGAACGAATAATCTCAATTGACGTCGTAATTCCTTGCAATGCAGCTAACCTTGCTTGTTGCAATCCAATGACAGGCTTGTCTTCCAATTGAATATTTGGATGAACACCGTATGCGAATTGAACCACTTTTCCATTGACCAACTTCACAGAGGATTTACTGAAAAGAACTTTCATTCCGTTGAAAGTCTGATCGAAAACAACGTTTGTGAATTTACTCGTCTTTACTTCCGGTCTTGCTGAAATTTGAACCGCTCCAGCAGAAAACGACTGATTCATTTCATTTAAAAATGAAATTGCTCTTTCAGTGTCGGAAGACCCAACTACATCAATTGGATTTCCAAATGCCTTGGTCGGCATTCCAGTTCTCTCAGAGAAATGTGATGTCCATTTGGGATGTGCCAATTGAAATGACTTCCATACGGAAGAATTAGACAATGTCATTTGCTTGTCGGCGTGATATGCCACTTCAGAATGATAGAGTCTTACTTCCAACGGATCGAAATTTCTTTCAATACTGTTTTGTCCCAAGATGGGAAAAGTTAAAAACAACGAAAGGCCTAAGAATATCTTGCGCATGTTGATTAAGGTTTATGGACCTAAGAAACGAAGAAATCTTGAAACAAAAAAGCGAATTACTTTTTCTTTTCAGCCAAAAGAGAAAACATGCTTTGCATTAATTCTTCACGAGCTAATAACTCCCTTTCAAGCTTTTCGTTTTGAGCTTTTACGACATTCAATTCCTCTTGAAGAGAATCGATGTTTGAGCGATTTTTATTCATTCTTTACTATGCTAAGTGATGCATCGAAGATATCTCAACAACATAGGTTTATTCTCAATTTAAAGGAATTGTTTTCAAAAAGTAATTCACATTCATTTCTAATAAAGGATCAACATTGAAAATGCCATAAACTGTGCTTCCCGTACCCGACATGCTTGCATAGATGGCTCCAGCACTCATTAGATTCTCTTTTATTTTTTCAATTTCCGGAAATAAATTGAAAACTTGAGGCTCGAAATCGTTTTGAAGCGTTTCATTCAACTCTTGACTTTCAATAAGTTTCTTCCAATCGAAATTGGAAGGTTTGGGTTGAATGCCTTTAAATGCTTGAGCTGTGGAGATATGTATACCCGGATTAACCACCACGAGAAACTTTCCACCTAAACTAAAATCTACTGGTTTCACCACTTCTCCCCTTCCCGAAATGAGCGCGGCTTTGTTTTGAACGAAAAAAGGACAATCGCTTCCCAAATGAGCCGAGAGTTCTTCTAGACGATGAATGGATAAGTTCAATTGGAACAAATCATTTAACGCCTTCAACATAAAAGTCCCGTCACTTGATCCACCGCCCATGCCTGCTCCGCTGGGGATAATCTTGTGCAAATGAATTTTCACATGACCAATCCCGTATTCCTCTTGAAGCAGCTTCCAGGCTTTGTAAACTATATTTTTCTCGGTTGGAATATCATTCGATTCTCCGGTGCAGACCAAGGTTGTCTCTTCTGTTGAAGGTGTAACCTCGAGTATATCGCACAAGGGAATGGGCATGAACAAACTTTCCAAATTGTGAAATCCGTCTGTTCTCTTTTCAGTGATGAACAGTCCTAAATTTATTTTTGCATTTGGAAAAACTAACATCTTAATCGAGATATCCCATTTGAGTCAGTGCGCGTGTATCGTTTCTCCACTTTTCAACCTTCACAAACATTTCCAGAAAGACTTTCTTACCTAAGAAACTCTCCATGTCTTTGCGAGCGTTGGTTCCTACACGCTTCAACATGCTTCCTTGATGACCAATGATGATGGCCTTTTGCGATTCGCGTTCAGTAAGAATAACCGCTGCAATGCGAATGATGGTTGGCTCTTCTTTGAAGGCTTCAACGATAACTTCACATGAATAAGGAATTTCGCGATCGTAGGTGGTGAAGATTTTCTCGCGAATAATTTCACTTACGAAGAAGCGTTGTGTGCGATCTGAAATTTCATCTTTCGGGAAGAATGCTGGATGTTCAGGAAGAACAGCAAGAATCTCGTTTAACAACTCTTTGGTGTAGATTTTTTCCAATGCTGAAACTGGAAAAACTTTTGCATTGGGAAGGGCTTCGTTCCAAAACTGAAAAGCTTCGTTGGCTTTTTCAGTTCCAGCCTTGTCGAATTTATTCAAAACAACGAAGATGGGAACCTCCATTTTCTTAAGTCGATTGAAGGTTTCTTCGTGAAGGCCTTTTTTATCGAGCAGGTCAATGACCAATAAAATTAAATCGGCATCTTTAAGTGCGGTGCCAACCGATTTCATCATTCCTTCTTGTAATTTATACTTCGGATCGAGCACTCCTGGGGTATCGCTGTAGACAATTTGATAGTCTTCATCGTTTAAAATACCCATTATACGGTGACGCGTGGTTTGCGCTTTTGGTGTGACGATGCTTAGCTTTTCACCCATTAAAGCGTTCATTAGCGTAGACTTACCCGCATTGGGGTTACCGATCAAGTTCACGAAACCCGCTTTGTGCGTGGCTTTTTTTTCTCCTTCTTCAGATTTTTCTTGCATATTGCTTGTAAAATTAGTTATATTTGCACTCCCAATGGGGAAAACTTTTATAGTGCGGGGTGGAGCAGTTGGTAGCTCGTTGGGCTCATAACCCAAAGGCCACAGGTTCGAGTCCTGTCCCCGCTACCAAAAACAGAAAGTCAGTCGAAAGACTGGCTTTTTTCGTTTCACGCCTCTCCAGAAGACTGGTAAATATTGGAATTACACGAAAAAAGAGGTTGATAATTCAGGCCATTTACCCGATTATTATTTCCTCTTGCGTGCCCCGCATTCAAAAAGGCGTGTTCTACAAACCGAATTTTGTTCCTGCGATAGAACCTCTGCTTTGGTGCGTAAATTTGGCAATTTCATCATAATCATCTTTAACCTGATTGAAAGCTCTCAGATGGGCTATGATGCTATGCCATTGACGCTGAAAGAACATTTGGGAACCTTCATCGGTTGACAGGTCATGTTCTACTTTAATTTGATCTTTCGGTACAATCAATTTCTGGTAAGCTGAAAATAGCCGAGCGAAATTTATTTCAAACAATATTTCTATTTTTTCAGATAGCGATTGGTCTTTAAGATCATCGGGAATTTGAAGTTCAATTCTATAAATTCGAAAATCCCCGTTTCTTTCAGTTTCACTGACCTTAGAATCAAATAGCCGATTGTTTTTAGTAATTAAATTATAGAATAGTTTTCTATATGTATTCAAATCATTATTCATGACTACAAAATTAAAGGTCTTTTAAAATTCCCTGTTACTAGATCATTGTAGCCATTACTGCCAACATTAACTAATTCATCCTGAACCCTTGATAAGTCTATATTGATTTTAGATACATCTATATTGAATTGTGATGATTTCTTAATCTTTGATGCCTTAGCAGTAGTATGAATACCGATTAATTTTAGCTTTTTTTTGATTTCATATTCTAGTTTTTTTCTGGTCGGCTCATCAGATAAAATTTTATTTACATCCTCAGAATTATTATTAGTAGAAGCATAAACATAATAAAAGTTCGATTTAAAGTTAACCAATGTGTTTATTATGCGTGAAATATGTTGGTTAATTGAATTTAACTGAGTTATAGGAATATGTGGTGTTTGTGCAACCAAAGAAAACAAGTATGGAACAGATTCTTCTATTTTTATATTACTTATCGCTTTCGGTGGTGACATACCATGCTTTAAATAAAAAAAAGTTTCATCCTGAAAAAAGATTAATTTGTCGAGCTTGGCTACATGTTTTACCTTGGAAGTGCCTTTTGGAAGTTTTTTGTCGTATAATGAAGCGTCTTTGTATATCTCCTTTATTTCTGCAAGCATAAAATCATTTTTATAAAAATCCCAAATTTCTTTAGGATCACCGGGTGCTTTTATTAAATCTCCAAAAAGTCGATTAAGTGGAGTTGCAAATTTGCCCAGGTAGTGCTGGTTATATAGCCTTTCGCGTAAGTTTCCGCTTTCTCCTACTACAATAGGCACGAATTTGAGGATTCCGTCAACTTGAGTTCTGATGCCGTAAATGTAAATGCCTTGTTCATTTTCATCTGGATAATGTTTATCATCCCAAGGATGAAAATTCTCCAAAGGATTTCCATCCTTGGGATGATGAAATTTTATCGTTTTAGTCATATTGATTGGGTTCTTTATGTTGTAAATCTGTATAGCGTTAAATTCAAGATAAAACAACTACTATTCATAAAAATAAGGTTTAGAGATAAAAATGTGAAATCCTAAAATTTTAACATTTTATTACATCAAATTTAACAACTAACTTTGAAAAAATAAAACGTGGGTCAAATCAATCAATAATTTTGTAGCATTTTACTGGTTTAGACCAATCATAATGGTCTCTGATGTACCATCTCATATTATCGAACGACAATTCTGCCACATCCCGACCGGCTGCATGAGCTTCTTTTAACTCTCTGTAGGGATCCTCTGTGATACCAAACTTTGCTCCAGTTTCTTTTAACGTAAAAGACTTGATTTCTTCGATCTTTTCGTCACGAATTTTCATCCAAATTTTTCCAAGCGCGTTCTCACCCTCCCAACCATCGGGTGACTTAATAGCCCCCCAAAACAGATTAGAACTGCTCTTGCCCCGATTGGACACGTCCTCATATATAGGAAGATTCGTAGTTAAAAGAAGTGCCTTCAACAGTGCAGGATGCTGTTCAATCTTCAGCCTGATGCAAAGCTCCATATTTTTCAAATCCTCTTCTGAGTGGGGTTGTATTACTCTTTTATAAAGTAAACCTTTTTTAGACAAATCCTTAACGATAGCTTTTACACGAAATTTGCATGCCATTGGTGAGGGTTCTTTTCTGATCATTTCTTGGATTTCTTGGTCTTCAAATCGAAGTGCTTGAAACAGAGCTTCGGTTGTTCTCCAAGTTTTACCCTCATAAGTTATTGGATAAGGAGCCATGTTGCCAAGCCAGCCAAACGGCAATTTAACTTTGGTAAAGGATATTTCTGTCATATAATTACTAATGAGTAAATTTAATCTCTTTTAGGTAATCTTTGAATTTTCCAAGCTGCAATTTTATCAGTTGATTAATTTTTGCTTTTTTTCTTTTTCAACTCAATTAAAACTTCCTCATAACTCTTAAAATATTCATATGTTTCATCCAAATCTCTGCTAGAGGCCAAGAAAACAAAGAAGGAAACAAGATGCCCCAGCAATGCTAAAACAATAATTTGAGGGAGGGGTTTTTGATAATAATACCATAAACAGAAACAAACAGAATAGGGTATAATAGCTGTTGCGATGAATATGAGAAATTTGGTATGCAATAATTTTACAAGACAATTCATAAACAAGACCAAACTAATGTAATCGAAATCGCCATTAAAATCTGCTTCAATCTCCTTTTCTAATTCCTCTTTTGTTTTATTCATGTTTGCTAAATTTTAATGTCGCATAAAAATTATAATTATTTCAAGGCGCTAGCCTAAATTAATTACTAACCCATCTAACCTAATGAAAGTGGCATATTCAACTTTATTTGGTGGTTAACAGAATTCGTAACGAATTCAAAACCCTGAATATTGTAGAACCTGAATAGTACACTAAAATGTAATACTCCCCTTTTGATGGACCAAAAGGTTGTGTTGCTACGTTAATTGTTCTATTATTCTGAGCTACTAATTTAAAAAGAGAATGTTTACAGCCCTCCTGTAAGTCAGAAATTTGTGGCTCAACCGCTTCCAAAGTCAAAAGCCAGTCGAAAGAGTGGCTTTTTTCGTTGATAAAATTACAATGTAACAATGAGGAGGTACTAAACGTACATTAGCTTAGTCGTGACAAAATTAAAAGGCCAACCTTATGATTGATATCGGTAAAACGAGAGAAGAACTCTTGGATGAATTACGAAGATTAAGGCAAGAAAACAGGCAACTGAAATCTTTGTACGAAATTCATGATAACGAAAAGGTTCTAGCTCAGAATAAATTCCGAATGCTTTTTGAACAGTCTCCCGTTGGAATGGCTTTGGTTCTTCATGAAACCGGTGAGTTTTTGGAAGTGAACAATTCAGTTTTAGAGTCCACAGGATACACCCGAGAGGAGTTTTTAAATTTAAGCTATTGGGATTTAACCCCAAGAGAATACGAACAGCAAGAAATTGAGCAACTCGAGACATTAAATAAAACGGGGTCATTCGGCCCCAATTTTAAGGAATACATCCGTAAAGATGGGACACGATACCCGCTTTCAATTAGCGGAGCCCTTTTTGTTGATGTTGATGGAAGAAAAGTTGTGTGGGGAATTATAGAGGACCTCTCGAACAGAAGAGAACAAGAACTGATTATTAAGAATCAAAATGAAGAACTCCTTCGCTTGAACGCTGCAAAAGATAAGTTTTTCTCAATCATTGCTCACGACTTAAAAAACCCCTTCAGTGCAATCATTGGCTCTAGCGAATTACTACTTTCAAGAGTTGATAAAAATGACATTCAGGAAATAGATAAATACGCTAAAATCATAAATCAATCTTCAAAAAAAGCATTAGACCTTCTTCTTAACCTTATGGAATGGTCTCAGATACAAACGGGGCATATGAGTTATGTGCCAGAATATTTTGATTTAAAATTCTTGGTAGAAGAAGCTATTGAGTTGTTAAGTTGCAACGCCGAGGAAAAAAGTATTTTCATTCAAAATAATATTGCTGACCGAACCATGGTATTTGCTGATAAAATAATGATCAGTATTGTTTTGAGGAATCTGATTTCAAATGCATTGAAATACACAAACCTTAAAGGTTTAGTTCAAATTTCTTCGAAAAAGCAAGAACGTGAATTAATCATTTCGATAAATGACAATGGGGTTGGAATTGCAAAAGAATTAATGGATAAACTATTCCAGATAGATGGCGTTATTTCAACTCCAGGAACTCTAAAAGAAAAAGGCACAGGATTAGGACTCATTCTATGCCAAGAATATTTGGAAAAGAACAATGGGAAAATTTGGGTTCAAAGTGAAGTGAATGAAGGCACTACCTTTTATTTTTCATTGCCGTTGAACGATTGAAAATATTATTTTTTTTGCAATCTCGAGAGACCAATGAGCTCTAGCTTAATTATCTTATCTTTGCAGCCCTTAATTGGTCCTGTAGTATAATGGATATTACATGGGTTTCCGAAGCCCAGAATTCGCGTTCGATCCGCGACGGGATCACTACTTTTGATTGAATTTATTGATATGCCTATGTTCAAGAATCGAATTGTTCTAGCCTTCGCGTTATTATCAACCATTGCTTTCAGCGCATGCTCCTCTGCTCCGAAGACTCCAGAAGAATTCGGACAAGCGGTATTTGAAGCTGTTAAATCGAAAAACGAAAAAGATTTTCGTGCGTTGTATCTAACCGAAGATGAATTCAATGATATCATTGACCGAAGTAACCTTTCTGAAGAGGGAAAAAATCAAGAGCGTGGACGTGCCATTGGATTAGACAAGTCCATGGAAAAGTTAGCCATCGAATCTTTTGAAGGATTGGAGCGCCTTTCAAACAATTACAGCATCGATTGGTCTAAAACCAATTTCAAAAAGGTCGATGTTTATCGCGCTGAACACATGGGTATTCAAGGTGCGCATTTCATGGATGTGTATTTCGATTACAACGGATTCGAATACGCGTTGCACATCTACGATTGTTGGGAAACAGAGAACGGTTGGAAAACCTTCAAAGAAGTTTCATTGTCGGCTGTAGCCACAAACTAGCATGTCGGTTCTTCTTCTTCCCTTGCTATTCTTTGCAATCTCGCTTATTTATTCTAGCGCGGGATTCGGTGGGGGAAGTATGTATTTGGCCATTCTTTCCGGTGCTGTCTTCACACTGGCCCTTCCCCAAGGAGAAATTAAAATATTGGCCTTACTCTGTAATGCAGCGGTAGCAACCTACGGCAGCATTCAATTCATAAGAAATAAATTTATTGACTGGAGGCCGAACCTACTCTTGCTTGCTTTCAGTATTCCCTTTGTTCTTTTAGCCACTCAGATAAGGTTGGATGATAAAGTATTTCTGCTTTTCCTGTCCATCGGACTTCTTCTATCCGCATTCTTTATGCTTTTGCCGTTGGTTGCCAAGATGAACAGTCCACTTTCATTCAATAAAAAATTACTTTGGCCTTTTTCTGCTGTCATCGGATTTATATCCGGATTAACCGGCATTGGCGGAGGGGTCTACCTCTCTCCTTTTCTGTATTTTTCGAAATGGGGAGAAGAACGAAAAATAGCGGCGACCACTTCCCTATTTATTGCTGTAAATTCATGGGTAGCCCTTGTGCCTGTGCTTTTCCAATCGAAGAATTTACTTGTCGAAATTGAAACATATTATTTGATTGGAGCAGTATTGTTCGGCGCATTCCTTGGAAATTTAAGTGCGCTTAAATTTCTTCCGAAGAATGGCATTCGATTAATTACGATTGGAATCTTGTTTTATGCCGGAATTCGTTTGTTACTTCGCAGTCTATGAAAAAGGAAGTTCAACTTTTCGGAATGCTAAAGGAACAATACGGAAGCCCTGTATTTGTACAAGTTTCCGATTTCCCTATTTCAGCGAAAGAACTTATTGCGGCTTTTCGAAATCAATTTCAAGAAGTTCAAGACCTTCCTTTTTTAATTGCGAAGAACCACTTCATGATTCAAGATGCGGATGTCATTGAAGCAGTAGATCAAATTGCCTTATTACCCCCAGTTAGCGGCGGATGAAGACAGATTTTCAACTCATCGATCATGCGAATGGTTTTCCCGATTTAGAACCATTTCGTTCAAAAGCTTCAGGAGCTGAAGTTGTTTTTAATGGGATTGTCCGAACACCGAACAAAGGTTCTGAAGTTCTTTATTTGGAATTCGAGGCCTATGAAGCGCTGTTTCACAATGAAATGAAACGCATTGCAGATGCCCTTGACGAGCAATTTCAAATCAATACAATCGTTCTTCATCACCGCGTTGATCGCGTGTTTCCAGGTGAGTTGGCAGTTGTTGCAGCTGTCTATTCTCAGCACCGAAAAGATGCCTTCGATGCATGCGAAGCCCTAATGAATGAATTGAAGGCTACCGTTCCCATTTGGAAAAAAGAGTTCAATTCTGATGGTTCATTTTGGGTGAGTCAAACCCCGTAGTTCAATACTGTTGCGCCAATTGAACGGCACTGAGCGCGTTCATTCTTCCATATCCATGATCAATGTCTTGAATAATGGAAAACTGAGCGGTGTATCGAAGAATCCATAAAATCTGAAATTTCGAAAGGGTTGGTTTGACAGACCAAACGATGGCCGCTATGGCTGCCGCTGATGCTGTTGCCGCGCTTGACCCTCCAATGTATTGTGGCCAATCGTTGTACTGATTAATCCCAACGGCCTTTCTGTTCGCGTCCCAACTGCGTTCCATGACAACAGTAAAATCGACTTGTGGTCCATCGTGACAGACTTGACACGTTTGATCTTGGTCGTTCACTCCAGTAACAGCTTGACATTCTGAAAACGCCGCAGGATATATCACTCCGAGACCTGAAGTGAAATAGGTCGAAGTCCCGGCGGCAGCGAATAAGAGCTTTCCCATTGAATTGGCGTAGGTCACGGCATCGAGCAATACGCTGCTGTAAAAAGGTGTTCCCATGGACATGCTAATGATTTTAACTGCGGATTTATTGGCTAAATAGACATAGGCATTCTTTACTGCGAGCCTCTCTGCCGAAGTATTGAGATAAACATCGTAAGCAGCACGAACAGTATATAAATTGGCCTTGTGGGCACCACCAATGGCGTTGCCAAAACTGGCCCAAGGCGTGGCAATGAGTCCCGCCATAGCGTTGCCGTGGTTGCATGAAGTATATGCGCTGGAGCCAATGGTGTAAGTGGTTTCATGCGTTCTTCCCACATTCGAATAACCGGAATTGAATTGTTGAAAGAGGAGATACTGATTTGAAGAAACTCCGGCATCGATGACCCCTACTCCTATTCCCATACCTTGACGAATGCCCCAAGCCTGCGGAACGCTGTGGTAGTTCCAGTGCCAAGAAATTTTTGCGCCTGTACCTGTTGTTGTAAAATCTCCCGCTTGAACCGCATCGTAGCTCGGGGTGCATCCGCTTTCAGTTCTGTTGACGGCTTCATCTATGAAATCGTTGAGAGGTTCTATGTATCGAATGTGTTCTGAACTCATGAGCCAAGCTACAAGAGCTGGGCTCTTTGAATGAAATGAGATAATGGGCAGGTGAAGATCTACTTCCAGCACAAACTCTTCCCTTCGAACTTCCCTGCCCATCTCAACCGTTAAAGTGTCCTCCAAACCCTTCAGCATACTCTCACTTAAGCTCTCCCATTCGTTGCGTTTAGACAAATCTTCAACGGGCAAGCTGTCGGTTTCTCCACGAAGTTTCAATCCAACGGCGAATTCGCCTTGCGACAACTCGATGGCTGCGAATAACTCGTCTTGAGATAAGTCGGACCATTTCCAAGATCGTCCTTCATTGAGCCAGCGGGTAATTTTCTGTTCAACTTCATGTTGAACTTCTACATTATTCGCTTCAAGTTTTGGAATTGGTGATCGTTTTTCAAAAGTTGAAATCGATTCCGTTTGTTCCTTTCCGCACGAGAAAAGAATTAAGAAGATGGGAAGATGTTTGAATTTCATGGTCAAATCTTACATTGAACCCTGAAAAAGTCCTATAAGCAATTTATTCGTAAAAACGACCTAAACCATTGAATTTGATAAGGTTATTTAGCATATCTTTGCGAGTACAAGAATTATTATTAGGTAATTCGAAAAAAGTACTTGTACGAACAAATATTTAATGTACATTTGCAAACCAATTTTTACTAGAAATGGCGAATCACAAATCAGCAATTAAAAGAATCCGTAGCAACGACGCTAAGCGTCTTCGCAACAAATATTACCATAAGACAACTCGTAACGCTGTTCGCAAATTGCGTTCATTGAAGAGCAAAGCTGAAGCTATTGCTTTGTTACCAACAGTTTCGTCTATGTTAGACAAATTAGCCAAGAACAATGTGATTCATTCTAACAAGGCCTCTAACTTAAAGAGCAGCCTTACTGTTTATGTTAATAGTTTGAAATAATAAGTTGTTTTCATTGGTTTGTGTTTTTTTAAGCCGTCTTAATGACGGCTTTTTTATTTGGCATAAACGCGCATAAGTGTTTCTTGACTTCCGAAGGATCTCTACATTCTTTTGCAAATAAAAAGTATGAGTATAAAAGTTGATTTGTTAGAGAACGATTTACCCAGAGAAAAGCTACTGACTCACTCTGCCAGCAGTATTACAGATACTGAATTACTTTCCATTTTAATTGGCTCTGGTAACGTCAAGGAGTCTGCTATTCAAATAGCAGATAAGCTTCTTCATAAGGCGGGTAATTGCTTGCATGAACTCAGTCGCTATTCATTTTCTGAACTTTCAGCTGTGCAAGGACTCGGACCGGCAAAATGCTCAACGCTGCTTGCTGCATTTGAGTTGGGCAGAAGAAAGCGCGCTGCTGAACGTAAAAAGGGTGTTTCAGTGGGTAGTTCAGCTCATGCATTCGAAATTTTCCACCAACATCTTTCCGATTTGAATCACGAAGAAATGTGGGTGCTCTTCCTTTCCAGAAACAATCAGGTGATAAAACTCGAGAAAGTCTCTGAGGGCGGATTCAGCGGAACTGTAGTAGATCCGAAACGTATCTTTCATTTGGCGCTTCAGCATAAAGCTTCTCAATTAATTATAGCGCATAACCATCCGAGCGGAAATCTCACACCAAGCGTTGAGGACATTCGCATTACTGAAAAGCTTATTCAAGCAGGGCGATTGTTGGAGCTACAAGTTTTGGATCATTTGATTGTAACTGAGAGCAGTTATTATAGCTTTGCAGACGAAGGAAAAATGATGGTATGAAGAAAATTGTAACTGTAGTAGGTGCGCGTCCGCAAATTATAAAGTCTGCGGCTCTCTCTCGTGCTATAGAAAACGATTCGTTTTTTCAGGAAATTAAGATTCATACACAACAACATTCTTCTGAAAGTATGTCGGGACAATTATTTTCAGATTTGAAAATAAAGCTGCCAAATGTTTTGCTGGAAGCACCTTCCGGAAATAGCATTGAGCAAATCGCTCACATGTCTATGTCGCTTCAAAAAGCGTTTCAGCAACACAATCCAGATATGGTGGTGTTGTATGGCGATACGAACAGCACATTGGCCGGAGCATTGGCTGCTGCGCATATGCAGATTCCCATTGCGCACGTTGAAGCAGGCTTACGTTCCTTCAACAGACAAATGCCGGAAGAGATCAATCGCGTAACTACGGACCATTTAAGTACCCTACTCTTCACTCCGACTGCTGGTGCAACGGAGCAATTGCAAAAAGAAGGAGTTCAAAATACATCTGAGAAAGATGCCACTGCTGCTAACCCTGCTGTTGTTGAATGTGGAGATGTGATGTTAGACAATGCTCTTTACTATTCTAATGGCATTGCGAAAGAGCGCGAGAAGTATATTTTCTTAACGCTGCATAGACCTTCGAATGTCGATAATCCTGAATTCTTACTTCCGTTTTTACAAGAGTTGCTTCAAATTTCAATTGATCTAGGAATGGAATTGCATTTTGCAATTCATCCGCGAACCGCTGTTTCATTGGAGAATTCCGATTTGAAGGACGAATGGGAACGATTGAAATTGAATGAG
>JBILOU010000029.1:0-25628 GCA_044374295.1 Flavobacteriales bacterium
CCAAGAGATAAGCGGAGTGAAATATCCCTTCGATGATTTACAAATTATAACAGAACTCTTTCAAACGAACTAAGTATGTTGTACCACCTTTTTGAATACCTCGATAAGCACATGAATTTCCCTGGATCAGGGTTGTTTCACTACTTGTCGTTTCGTGCTGCTTTGAGCATTCTTATTTCATTGACGATTTCCATGGTATTTGGAAAGACGTTGATTCGCATGCTTCGCAAGAAGCAAGTGGGTGAGACCATTCGTGATTTGGGATTAGAAGGACAAATGCAGAAGGCGGGAACTCCGACAATGGGTGGATTGATTATTCTAGCCGCTATTCTCGTGCCGACTTTGTTGCTCGCTGATTTGACGAACATCTACATTCAAACAATGATCATTGCAACCATTTGGTTGGGGCTCATTGGATTCTTAGATGACTACATCAAAGTATTCAAAAAGAACAAAGAAGGACTTGCGGGAAAGAGTAAAATTGTTGGACAAATAGGCGTGGGTGTTATTGTAGCGAGCATGCTTTATTGGAATCCTTCGGTTACGATTAAAGAGAAAGTTTCTGATGTTCAAATTCAAAATGCAACGGATGATCAGCAGGCTTTGCAGTGGGAAGAAGAGAAGAGCTTAAAGACCACTATTCCTTTTGTTAAGGACAACGAATTCGATTACGCGTGGTTGGTTCCAGACAGCATGGAAAGCCCATGGGTGTTGTGGGGCGTGTTCGCGGTTATTGTGATATTCATTGTAACTGCGGTTTCAAACGGTGCAAACATCACAGACGGAATAGATGGACTAGCAACAGGCACAAGCGCTATCATAGGTATAACGTTGGCCATCTTCGCATACGTCTCGGGTAACTACATTTTCGCGGATTATCTCAATGTGATGTACATCCCGCACAGCGGTGAACTCACCGTATTCATTGCGGCATTCGTCGGGGCATGTGTTGGATTCCTTTGGTACAACAGTTTCCCTGCACAAGTATTCATGGGCGATACAGGAAGTTTAGCGCTCGGTGGAATTATTGCAACATTCTCTATTGCTATTCGAAAAGAACTTTTGATTCCGGTGTTGTGTGGAATTTTCTTGATTGAAAACTTAAGTGTAATGCTTCAAGTTGGGTATTTCAAATACACAAAAAAGAAATACGGGGAAGGTCGTCGCATATTCTTAATGTCTCCGCTTCACCACCACTATCAGCGCAAAGGAATGCACGAATCGAAAATCGTTTCTCGCTTCTGGATCATTGGAATTATGCTAGCAGTATTAACCATCATCACCCTAAAAGTAAGATAATGAATAAGCGATTAGTCATACTTGGAGGAGGCGAGAGCGGCGCAGGTACAGCAGTGCTTGCAAAGAAGATGGGGTACGATGTATTCCTTTCGGATAAGGGCTTGTTGAAAGACAAGTACAAAGCTGAATTGAATGCGCACGGTGTTGCCTTCGAAGAAGGAATGCATACCGATGAATTAATTCTGAATGCAGATGAAGTGGTGAAGAGTCCGGGTATTCCGAATACTGCCAAATTGATTGTAGCCCTGCACGAAAAAAACATTCCAGTATTGTCGGAATTGGAATTCGCATACCGCTATACGAATGCGAAGCTTATAGCAATTACAGGAAGTAACGGTAAGACTACAACCACCTTGTTGACTTACCATATTTTGAAAAATGCGGGACTGAATGTTGGTCTTGGTGGAAATGTTGGAAAGAGTTTCGCAAGACAAGTTGCTGAAGAAAACTTCGATTACTATGTGTTGGAAGTAAGCAGTTTCCAACTCGACAATATGTATTCGTTCAAAGCAGACATTGCTATTCTCACGAACATTACTCCTGATCACCTGGATCGTTACGATTACGATTTAAGTAAATACGCAGATGCGAAGTTGCGCATTGCGCAGAACCAAACATCGAACGATGTTTTCATTTTCAATGCAGACGATGCCATTACAGAAGAGACTATGGCACGCCATGTATTGAACGCCACCTTATTTCCAATTTCAATTCAACCTGGAAAGACCTACGAACAAGGTGGCTATTGCGACGAATCAAATTTTAACCTAAACACAAACCATAATTTATTTACTATGAAAATCACAGAACTAGCATTGCAAGGCAAACACAATTTGCAGAACAGCATGGCAGCAGGAGCAGCAGCTCGCTTTTTGGAATTAAGAAAAGAGGCTGTTCGCGACAGTTTAATGAACTTCGAAAACATTGAACACCGCTTGGAGTTTGTTGCTAGTATTCATGGCATTCGTTTCATTAACGACAGCAAGGCTACGAACGTAAATTCTACTTGGTACGCTTTGGAATCTGTTGACAAGCCAATCATTTGGATTGCTGGTGGAACTGACAAGGGAAACGACTATTCTGAATTGTCGGAATTGGTGAAGTCTAAAGTGAAGGCAATCGTTTGCTTAACAAAAGACAGTTCTAAAATTAGAAAAGCATTTGGATCTTTTGTAGATACCATTATTGATACAGATAGCGCAGAACAAGCGGTTCGTGTTTCTTACGATTTAGGAAAAGACGGCGACACTGTTTTGTTGTCACCTGCATGCGCATCTTTTGACTTGTTCGAGAACTACGAAGACAGAGGTCGTCAATTTAAAGTTGCGGTAAAAGGATTGTAATTCATGCAAAAGTTTCTTTCACACTTAAAGGGAGATCGCGTGATCTGGATGGTTGCACTTTTTTTGTGCACCCTTTCGGTGTTGGCGGTATACAGTGCTGTTTCTTCTTTGGTGTGGAAGGCAGAAGGTGGAAGCAGTGCAGGAGTTTTGATTAAGCATGTCTTCATGCTTGGACTCGGACTCGCGTTCATGTACGGCACGCATCTACTTCCATTAACCGTTTTTTCGCGGATAGGACAGCTCATGATTTGGGTGGTGATACCGCTATTGGTGTTCACGATGTTCTTCGGTTCGAACATTAACAACGCCGATCGTTGGATACGAATACCCGGAATTGGCGTGACCTTCCAGACGAGTGATTTGGCGAAATTGGTGCTAATCATTTATGTCGCACGACAACTAACCGTAAAGCGACAAATGTTAGATGATTTTAAGAAAGGTGTATTGCCAATTGTTCTTCCAATAGCCATGGTTTGCGGATTGGTGTTACCAGCAAACTTTTCTACAGCAGCATTAATTGGGTTTGTGTGTTTTTTAATGTTGGTATTAGGAGGTGTGCCTTGGAAGCATTTGTTCAAACTTATTGGAGCAGTCGTTGGGATACTTCTTTTGATTATTGTTATTGGTGAATTTGGACCAGAGAAATTACTTCCGCGTTACAGCACCTGGAAAAATCGTTTGGTTGGAAAGGAAGTTCAGGCGGGCGCAATAGACGATTCGAAATATCAAATTGAGTTAGCGCAATACGCCATTTACGAAGGAGGAATTATTCCGAAAGGTCCCGGTTCTGGAACTTCAAGAAACTTCCTTCCGCATCCGTATTCAGATATGATTTACGCCTTCATTATTGAAGAGTACGGTTCTATTCTCGGTGGAGCACTCGTGATGTTGATGTATGTTATTTTTCTGTTCCGGGTAATTCGAATATCGATTCGAAGTCCGAAATATTTCGGCGGTTTAACCGCCTTGGGATTGGGATTAGTTATTTCGCTTCAAGCGTTTATTAACATGGGAGTAGCTGTGGATTTATTTCCAACAACCGGACAGCCCTTGCCTTTGGTGAGTATGGGTGGAACTTCGATTGTTTTCGTTGCAATCATGTTCGGAGTGATATTGAGTATTTCGAAGATGGATGAGGAGAACGATGATACAGAACAAACAGAAGAACTGGAAGAAGCACCTTTTTAATTCTAATGGAAGAGAGAAGTCTAAATAGAGTTTTGTTATCGGCCGGGGGAACAGGCGGGCATATCTTTCCTGCTATTGCAGTGGCGAACGAAATTAAATCGCGCTTTCCTGAATGCGAGATTTTATTTGTTGGGGCCGAAGGAAAAATGGAGATGGAAAAAGTTCCTCAAGCGGGATATAAAATTGTTGGACTTCCCATTGCTGGGCTTCAACGTAAATTGACGCTTTCGAATTTTTTACTTCCAATTAAAATTTTGAAAAGCATGTTGAAGGCGAAAGCTGTGGTAAATGAATTTCGTCCGCAAGTCGCTGTAGGTTTTGGAGGATACGCCAGCGGTCCAACGCTTCGAGCGGCAGGAACGGCAGGTGTTCCAACGGTGTTGCAAGAGCAAAACTCATTTGCAGGAGTGACCAATAAATTGTTGGCGAAGCGTGCGAAAGCGATATGTGTTGCCTACGAAGGCATGGAAGTGTTTTTTCAAAAAGAGAAGATTCAGTTAACTGGAAATCCAGTGCGAAAAGATTTCGTGAAGTTGCCTTATTCGCAGGAAGAGGCGTTGGTTAAATTGAATTTCGATTCAACAAAAAAAACCATTTTAATTGTAGGTGGAAGTTTGGGCGCGCGCGCAGTGAATGCAGCGGTTGAAGCTTCTTTGAATGCTTGGCTTCAGCAAGGATTTCAAGTTATTTGGCAATGCGGAAAGATTTACAAATCGAATTTAGAAACGAAGCACGAAGGAACTTCGGGGGTTCGTCTTTACGACTTCATTCAAGATATGGCATTGGTTTACGCGGCGGCCGATGTGATTGTATCTCGAGCAGGAGCCATGAGTGTTTCTGAATTGTCGCTAGTTGGAAAGCCTGTTGTGTTTATGCCTTCTCCGAATGTGGCGGAAGATCATCAGACGAAGAATGCTATGGCGCTTGTTTCGAAACGAGCGGCATTAATGGTCCGAGACAGTGAAGCAGAATTGAAGTTGGCTGAAGTCGTTTCAGAATTGCTTCAAAATGAAAATGAGATTTCTGAATTGAAAGAGAATATAGCTGCATTCGCAATGCCGAATGCTACAGAAGAAATTGTAGATACCTTAATTGAAGTGGTGTATGGAAGAGCGTAAGCTAACGTGCGATGTCATGTATTTCTTAGGTATTGGTGGCATTGGCATGTCAGCTCTTGCGCGCTATTTCCATCGCAAGGGAGTGCATGTTATGGGTTACGATCGCACGTCTACTGCGTTAACAACGGAACTTGAGTTGGAAGGAATTTCGGTGCAGTACGAAGACAGTGTTATGTCTTTGCCGCAATTGCTTCATTCCACCCCGAAGGAAAAAATATTGATTGTCCGCACACCTGCTGTGCCGAATGATTCTTCACAATTGCAGTATTTCCTTCAACATGAATTTAGAATTTGGAAGCGAAGCGAGTTGTTGGGATACATTACGCAGCTCGATGAAACCATTGCTATTGGAGGAACGCATGGGAAGACTACGACTTCAACATTGGTGGCGCATATTCTTCATTCAACCATCGGATGCAATGCTTTTTTAGGTGGAATTTCTTCCAACTTTAAGAGTAATGTTTTGCTTTCAGACACTTCAAGAACAGTCGTGGAAGCCGATGAGTTCGATCGCAGTTTCTTGACGTTGTTTCCGAAGATTTCAGCGCTGACATCTATGGATGCCGATCATTTGGATATCTATGGAAATGAAGAGAGCATTCGTGAAGGGTTTCTTTTGTTTTTGAAACAGACTCGCGCAGATGGAAATGTGGTGGTGAAGAAAGAGTTGAATATTCACGATGAATTGAAGGCAGAACGCTCGGGTGTTTTGACATACAGTGTTTTGTCGGAAGCCGATTATTTCGCGTCGAATATTCGCATTGAAGAAGGTGCTTACGTTTTCGATTTTCATTCGCCGAATGGTGAATTAGCAAATGTTCGTTTGGGATTACCTGGAAGACATAACGTAGAAAACGCAGTGGTGGCAATGGCTTGTGCATTACTTGCAGGCGTTGTAATTCAGGATTTGCCGAATGTGCTGGCTAGTTTCAAAGGTGTTGCTCGAAGATTCGATGTGCGGTATAAAAGTGAGGCTGGAGTCTACATAGACGACTACGCGCATCATCCGACCGAGTTGTCTGCTGCCATTCGTTCGGTTCGAGAATTGTTTCCGGGCAAGCGCATTGTTGGGATTTTTCAACCGCATTTGTTTTCAAGAACAAGAGATTTTGTAGACGGATTTGCCGAGAGCCTAACGCTTTTGGACGTGCCGATTTTGTTACCCATTTATCCAGCGCGTGAATTACCCATGGAGGGAATTGATTCACAATGGCTATTTGATAAAATTCAAAAGGACGAGAAATACTTAGTGGAGAAAGATGCCATCTTCACCTTATTAAATAAACTGCAGTTTGATGTGCTTTTAACGTTGGGAGCGGGTGATATTGACACCCTTGTTTCTCCGTTGGAAGTTTACATGAAAGAGCGTGTGTAATGAAAAATGAAAAGGTAAATACAGCTAAGAAGCCCTCTGTTTTCATGAGGATTTTGGTGTTGGCGTTCTTTGTGCTCATGGGCGCTGGAGCGGTTGTGCTGTGGGCTTTTTCTATTTCGAGACACAATGCGCAGCCGGTTCCGGAATTGCGCGTGAATATTCAAAAAGGACAAAACGTAGACGAGCTTATTACGAAGCGTGAAGTTGATTCCATTGTGCATAGTCACTTTGGATTGTTGCAAGGAACTCCCATGAGTCAGATTGATGTTGGCGCCATACAAGTTGCTGTGAACAGACACCCGGCGATTCAATCGTGCAACGTTTACATGGGTGTAGATGGAATTTTAAATATCGATATTCAGCAACGCGCTCCAATGTTTAGGGTCATGAACAGCGATGGAAGTGGGTTTTATGTCGACACATTGGGCCAGTCATTCAACCTACTTGACCGATCGGTTGCCTACGTTCCAATTGTTTCTGTTGAAGGAGTAATGGGTGCAATGGAGTTTCCTGCGACCCGAGCGTATTACGATGAAAATACATTGGGCTTAACTTATTTGGATGAGTTGGTTACGTTTGGAAATCACATGCGCAAACATGCCGACCTGAAAGATTGGACCGAGCATGTTCATTTAACAGCCATGGGAACGTTGGAAGTTATTCCTCGCATTGGAAGACACGTGATAGATTACGGGAGTATTTACAATTTGGAAATGAAGACGAAGATGCTCTTCCAGTTTTATCGCTCGCAATTGTACATCACCGACCTTGAAAAATACAGTCGCATTAATTTGAATTTTGAGAATCAAGTGATCTGCGAAAAGCGCGGCTTGGATTTATTTCCAGCGCCTGTTGATAGCCTAGCATTAACAGGGAATAGCGCACCCATTGCAATACCAACTGACTTAATACCAGCAGCTGCGCAAGCAGTTCAACAACCACAATAATTATTTGAAGAATATGGAATATACATTCGCTACTTACAACAACCCAACCCCGAGCAACAAAGAGAAATTGGTAGTTGGAATTGATATTGGAACAACCAAGATTGCTTGTGTTGTAGGAAAAATTGATTCATTTGGAAAGGTGACCATCTTGGGTATTGGTCGCAGTAAAAGTGATGGCGTTAAGCGCGGTATTGTTTTGAATATTGATCAGACAGTTGCGTCTATCAAAGAAGCTGTTCAGAAGGCCGAGATGGAATGCGGAATTAAAGTTCATCGCGTGAATGTGGGTATTGCGGGACAGCACATCAAGAGTATTCAGCAACCGGGAATCTATACGCGCAAGGATTTGGAAACGGAAATCAGCATTGCAGATTTGCAAGCGTTGAAGGAAGATATGTTCAAGATTCACGTTCCTGCTGGTGAGTCTATCATTCACGTTATTCCACAAGAATACACCGTTGATACAGAAGGCGGAATTAAAGATCCTGTTGGAATGGCTGGTGTTCGTTTGCAAGCGAATTTCCACATCATCACAGGTTCACTTCCAGCTATCAAAAACATTTACCGTTGTGTGAAATTGTCTGGTCTTGAAGTGGGTGAATTAACCCTTGAACCGATTGCAAGTTCTGCGGCGGTATTGAGTGATGAAGAGAAAGAAGCTGGTGTTGCGTTGGTTGACATTGGCGGTGGAACAACTGACATTGCTATTTTCCATGACGGTTTGATTCGTCATACTGCGGTGATTCCATTTGGTGGAAATATTTTGACGGAAGACATTAAAACCGGATGTTCAATTCTAAGCAGACATGCCGAGCAATTGAAGGTTCAGTACGGATCGGCTTTAGCGGCTGAAACACAGAACGCGAAGGTTGTTGTTCCAGGTCTGAATGGAAGAACTCCAAAGGAAATTACATTGGGTGCGCTTTCAGGAATTATTGAAGCGCGTATGAAAGAAATATTGGAGTTGGTTCACTTCGAAATTATGCGCAGCGGTTATGAGCGTAAGTTAATCGGAGGAATTGTATTGACCGGTGGGGGTGCGCAGTTGAAGCACATTAAGCAGTTGGTTGAATACATCACTGGCTTGGATTGTCGCATTGGTAAGCCAATTGAACACGTGATTAATTACACCGACGAATCACAATTACCGCCGGCTCTTTCAACAGGTGTTGGGCTTGTAATTACAGGTGAAGAGAATGTGGGTGAAGATTATTTCGAGCGTGTTTTGGGTCAGGAAGTTGTGGTAGAAGAAGAGGAAGTTGTTACTCCGGAAGATGTGAATGTGCCAGTCGACGCGGCTTCTGCAGAAGATTTCATGTCATTTATGACCTCTATTGGAGTAGCAGGATCTGAGGAGGAAGAACAAGTTGAGTCAACAGTTGCTCATACCGAAAGCGAAGAGAACGAACCTTCAATGGCAGACACTTCGAATGAAGTTACTGAAGCGCCTGTTAAAACATCTCGCCAAACACGTAATCCGTTGGAAAGTATTGTGGGCCGTTTTAAAGGATTCTTCGAAAACGACGAAGCTGTAAATTAATTTTTTTCGAACAGTGCCACCGCCTCTAAATGTGAGGTGTGTGGGAACTGGTCTACGAAACTAATTTTCTTTAACTGATATCCCGATAGAATAAGCGTTTCGCAATCTCTCGCTTGCGTAGCAGGATTGCATGAAATATAAACGATACGCTTGGCGTCGAGTCCAATTACTTTTCTTAATGTCTTTGGTGAAATTCCACCTCGCGGTGGGTCAAGGACAAGCGTGTTGATTTGGTTTTGAAACTGAGGTTGCTCCAATAAGAATTTCCCTACATCGGCTGCGAAGAATTCGATATTCGAAACATTGTTTTCTTGCGCGTTTTTCTTTGCGTCTTCAATGGCTGCTTCCACAATATCAACACCCACAACAGGCAACGAAGTTTTCTGCGCAATGAGTTGCCCAATTGTTCCTGTTCCGCAAAATAAATCGAGGATACATCCATTCGGAACTTCTTCAGGATTGCAGTAATCGATTGCTTTGGTATAAAGTCTTTCTGCGCTTTTCGGATTGGTTTGAAAGAAGCTCTTCATGTTTACTTTGAACTTCAATCCCAATAAAATTTCTTCGATTTCCGAATTTCCGTAGAGTAGGTGCGACGAACCATTCAAAGGTTCAGCACGGTCTCCTGTGTCGTCGTTCAGCGTATGAATAATTCCTCCGCAACGTTCTCCGAGTATATCTAAAACAAGTTTCACAAATCCATCGCGATCGAATAGTTCCAGTCCTTCCGATGAAGTAACAAGATTAATCAGAAGTAAGTCGTGTGTAAATGATTTTCGAACGACAACGTATCTAAAGAAACCTTCGCGTTTGGGTGGATGCCATGCTGGAAGTCCGCTGTTTTCGCAAAAGGTACGAATGCGATGCAGGTTGTTTTCCAATGTGGCATCGAAGAGACCCGATTCCGCATCTAGATTTTCAACCATCCACCACGTTCCTCTGTGCTTGAAACCTAATCCGAAATCATCGAGTTCCGTTTTGGTTGGAAGGTCATATCGGATAGCGCTGAAGCTGTACTCCATTTTGTTTCTGTAGTTCCAAACAGAAGGAGATTCAATGTATTCATCGAACAGTTCAGCAATGTTTTCAATTTTACCAATGCGCTTGTAGAGTTGAAGGCACGAATCTTTTTTCGCTTCGTGTTGCTTTTCTATGGGCCAAGCAGCGTATGGCGCGCCAGGAATACGCTGGTAAGGCAAGTCTATTTCATCTGGAGAATTTTCAATGACTTCAATCAATTTACAATTTGCAAATCGCTTGTCGGACTTGATCACTTGTGCACGCACGAGTTGTCCCGGGAAAGTGTTTTCAACAAAAACAGTAAAATCGCCTTTGTCGGTTTTCAATAGCCCTATTCCATTGCCTCCAAAGGCAAAGCGGTCTATTTTAATGTCGAGTATTTGGTTTCTTTTTAGCACGGGGCAAATATATGTGCGGAGCAAGATACTTTGTAAGATTCTTCGAAAGATGCTTTGCAAGATACTTTGTAAGATACTTTGTAAGATTCTTCGAAAGATTCTCCGAAAGGTCTCGCGAAGCGTCTTGTGCAACATCTTGTGCAACATCTTGTGTAACATCTTGTCTAACATCTCGCATAGCGTCTTGCGAAGCATTGATTATCTTCGTTGAAACAAAAACACAGTTATGAAATCGATCGTTCTACTTTTTGCATTGTGCGCATTTGGAATTAGCGCGAATGCTCAGAAGATTTATTCAGTTGATGCTGAATACAAGGCGCAGGTGAAGGTTTATGTGGTAGACGCCGAGTACAAGGCAGATTTGTTGGTTTACAAGGAGAATGCGGAATACAAAGCAGGAAACAACGACGGACGTTGGTATTTCGTAGATGCAGAATACAAGGCAAATAAGAAAATATATTTTGAAGATGCCGAGTACAAAGCTGATTTGAAAATTTACTTCGTCGACGCAGAGTACAAAGCAGGTTGGAAGAATGCTGCTAAGAAGCAGTTGTTGTACTAACCTTATTTGCTTCTAGCTTTTTCATTTTTTTAATATAAGCAACAGTCAGGGCGTCAAGTGACTTTGATTTGCCTTTGCTTTTCATGAATGATTCAGCGTATTCTTTAAGATTTTTTTTATTCATTTTTGCTGAAGTATTTGTCAACGAGTTCTTTCGATTCCTTGGAGTTAATCATCATCCGGCCTCTACCAATGTGAACTGCTTTTAGCGCTGTTTTATAATGATCAATTAATTTGGTTTTAGCATCAAAAGCAACTACACCGTCGAATCCCTTTTCAAAAGACAATTTACAAATAAAAGCAACAAGATTTCCAAGAACACCGAGATATTTTTTATTGGGTTTTCTGTTTGAAGGAGCGTTTTCAATTAGAATAATAAATAGAAAATTGGTTCTCTTTTCAAATGCAATTAAACCTTGTGTTTCATCCTCAAAGTCTGCTAGAGTTAATTTATAAATTGAGCAATCAGGATATTCTTTTGGAAGGGTTTTCCAACTGAAAAACCATTGATACTTCTTGTTATATCTTTTTAATTCATTGTGGGAAACGAGAATAGTTTTTGTGGCCATTATTTCGCCAGAAATTCTGTTTTCTATTGAACTGGTTAATTTGTCGATTCGGAAGTTGAGAAATTTATTTTGCATTGTTTTAGCATTAAATTTCAGGTTAGTTTTTTACAGTCTATGCAAATGCATATTCATATAAATGGCATAAAATGATTGAAGAGTTGTTAAATTCGTCCATGCGAAAAATAAATCTGTTTCTTCCTGTAATACTTGCATTTGCTATTACACTTGGGCTTCCGAATTGGTTGTCGTGGAATGAGCGGGTAGTCTTGTCGACTGTTTTAGTTATGCTGTGGTGGTGGATATCTGAAGTGATACCCATGGCGGTTACAGCGCTTGTTCCGATGTTGGTTTTTCCAATAGCGAATGTCATGAGCATGGAAAAGGTGGTGGTGCCTTACGCCGATAAATTTGTTTTTTTATTTCTAGGTGGATTTCTTCTGGCGTTGGCCATTGAGAAACACGGATTACATAAACGCATTGCTTTTCGTTTGCTCGATTTAGCCGGTAACGCGAAGGCGAGAATTTTACTTGCCGTCATGTTGTCCTCCTACGTGTTAAGCATGTGGATCAGTAATACCGCAACTGCCATGATGTTGATTCCGATAGCCGCTTCTGTTGCGCATTTACTTGCTGCTCACAATCACGAGGCAAAATTTAAACGTGCGTTGGTGTTGGGAGTCGCTTATGCAGCAAGCATTGGTGGCATGGCCACTTTAATTGGAACACCGCCTAACGTAGCCGCTGCGGGAATCTTGAGGGAGCAATTTGGTGAAGAGATTTCTTTCGTTGGCTGGATGAAGTATGGAGTTCCATTCTCCTTGGTTCTTTTGTTTCTTGTGTTTTTAGTTCTTTCTAAGATTCATTTTAAACGGAAAGAGACCATTGATGGGGCGCATGAAGAATTGCATCGCCTTCGACAGGAAATGGGTGGAATCTCGAAGACCGAACGCAGAGTGTTGTATGTCTTCGCTGGAGCGGTGCTCTGTTGGATTTTCCAATCTCCGATTTCATCGGCTTTGAAAATCCCTGCCTTCAATGATACCTGGATTGCTTTGGCGTTCGGATTGTCTTTGTTTTTTATTTCAAGAGAATCGGCCATACCGAATGAGCGTTCGGTTGGATTGTTGGAGTGGTCCGATACGGAGAAATTATCTTGGGGAGTTTTGCTGATGTTTGGAGGAGGACTTGCGCTATCCCTTGCCTTCAAAGAAGCGGGATTGTTGGAACGCTTGTCGCAATGGCTTGCTGTTGTGAACGTGGGAAGTTCAACGCTGTATCTAATTATGTTATGTGGAATAGGTCTCTTGCTTACAGCACTCATGAGCAACCTAGCCATGGTTACTTTGTTCGTTCCAATTGTTGGCATCCTGGCTCAGGCTAACGGAATTTCACCCGCTGCGTGGGCCATTCCTGTTACGCTGGCTGCGAGTTGTGATTTTATGTTTCCGATGAGTACTCCTCCGAATGCGATTGCCTACGGAACCGGATGGGTAAAAGCCAAGGACATGTTCACCATTGGAATAATAGTGAATGTGATTTCGTTTTTGTTGTTGGTTGGGTTGGTGGTTTTAGCGAAGTAAGAATTATTTCAAGAAGGAAATTAAATTTCTGTCAACCCCAATCTTCTTCAATTCACCATTTGCACCAGCAATTATGTAGTGCTCTGCCATTTCATTTCCAAGAAGTTCATTAATCTTTCTTCTGATCTTCGAAATGGTCTCACTTATTTTTTGAGTGTTCGCATTATCTGTGCGCTCATTGATGCGCTTAGATGCAGTATCTCTGGTAGAGGTTGGACTGACTTTTAAATACAATTCAGTGAGCTCCTCTCTGTGCTCATCGAGCATGTTAAGTTTCACTCCTTCAGGTTTGCCTAAGAAAAACAGGTAGATTGTTTTTTCAATCTTGTCGAGTTTTAGTTCAATGTTAGCAAGATCTGGGAATTGAATCTTGAAATTTGGTCCGGTGATGCTCATGCGGCTCGGTTTCTTCAACAAAGAATAACGATCTCTGAATAAGATTTCGCTGCGAGTGGCTTCCATGATTTCGAATACTTGGCTGGCAAGAAGGGGATGCACTTTTTTGTCTTCCAAACGCTTGACACAATCGGAGCATAAATCAGCAGTGCGTATTTTTAAAATAAGCTCGTTTTTGTTTCCACAAAAATCATTCATGCATCCAACCGAGGTTTGATGCACGCCTTCTGACATCTCGCGAATGTCGGAGAACATATAGTGTCGTAGCAAATGAGTAACAATCAAATAAACGATACTCGCTCGAGAAAATCCAGGTAAATAAAATCCGAGTCCTGATGTCTGAACGAATCCGTTTCGTCCACCTTTAGGATCTGGCGCAGCAAACCAGTTGAATTCATTGCCTTTGTCGGTAAGAAGAATAACGAATTCAAATTCTGAAATGTCGTTAGATTTTCTAAACGTTTTGCATCGGTCGAAAATGTCTTCCCATCTTAATCGAGTTAGTTTCTCTGGAGCTTCGTGATAATAAGCCTTTTCGGAATAGCTAGTTTCGCTGATAGAGTAACAGGCTTCTTCATGTATCATTTCATCAGGCAACGACAGAGTAGTGTCTCGACCTTTTTCATCACCGTTGTCGAATTCGAACCCTAAGTCGTCTTCAAACACGGGCTCATCTATCGTAGAGACAAATTCGAGCGGACCCGAAAACGATTGCAATTGTTGCAAAATTTCGTGGTAGGCAGCTTGGTCTACTTCTTCTGATTTTAATAAATGAACCCGTGTTCGCATGACGATAAATTTAATAATTAAAATTCACCAAAACCTTCCCAATTCTTTCCTGATCTTTTTTGATGAATGGAATTCTCCAGTGCATCGGCGGCAAAGTGCATGGTGTCTTTGATGTTCGCTTTTTGTGAAGAGTAAACACGTGATTGTTGCATGTTCAATCTGCTTGCAGCGCCCCAAGCATCTATGTCTGCCCCAATGAAGGCGAAGTTCCAGTTTCCTGTAGCTTCCAATTCTTTAATCGAAGAAGAGATTTCTGGGAATTTGAACATGCGTGATGCGTTCTCTCCTCCGTCGGTGAAGATGACAATCATAACCGTTCCGTTCTTTTCTTTCAGGTCACGTCCAACTGCATACTTCATGCGGTTGATCACAGTGCCTATAGCGTCAAGCAATCCGGTCATGCCGTCTAACACGTAATCTTGTTCCGTAAGCACAGGTAATTCTGCTGCAGGTAGGTTTTCGAACACCAATTCAGGACTGTCTGAGAAAAGTGTTAGAGAGACATAGATTGGTTGATCTAGGTTGCGCTCTTGTATGGCTTTAATAGAATGAAGCTTTTCATTCAAACCTTCAAGGGTCTCTTTGTAATGCGATTGCATGCTTCCACTTTTGTCCAAGACAATGTGGTAATGGGTTGCGTTTTGTTTATTCATTTTGTTTAATTATTTCTGCAAAGGTGTGGTGTTGAACAAGGCTTAGTAAAGTTTTGACAACCTTGTTTTTTTAGTTGAAGTGAAGTTGAAGTGGGATTTTTCTCTTCCAGTTTTCCTCTATTCTATTGGTGGTGTAGAGCGAAGGGAAGACTTCGTTTCGTTTGGTTATGGTGTGCTGACTTACATAGGCGGTATGGTTTTTTTTATTTTTAATGAAGTGGTAAATTCGAATTTCAGACTTCTTAATTTTCTTCGATCGAATCAATTCTTTCGTGAGCGATTCAACGTGCGTGCCTCTTGTTTCGAAGAAGAAATAGTATTTAGGAAAATGTTTAATTAGGTTTTTTATGAATGGACCTAATTCAGCTACCGGTATAAGATTTTCCAAATTGTCTATATACATCCATCCGTAGTCGTTGTGAAAGTTGAATTCACTGTGCATGTCATGATGAGAGATAATCTGTGTGAGCATGAATATTTTCCTTTGCTCCGTTGAACTCAACTGGTAGTATTGAACACGTTTCTTGTTTGCATATTCGAAGAGGTAAGAATATCCATAGTTGTTTCCTTCGCTGTCATTGATCTCGGAACGAATGGGCTTAGGCAATCCGAAGTCTTTAAAAATCGGAGTGATCTTTTTTTCTTCGGAGAAAATTTCGAACTCGTCTAGTTTCTTGAATCCATCTTCAATCTTTTTGAATGCAGTGGGTGCGAAGCGATTGAACCGCTGCGTTGTGTTGAGAATGTTTCGTTGAAAGTATAGACCCAATGTCGAGAAGCATTGTCGAACAAACCAGGAGAGTGATTCAGCGAACTCGTCTAAGCCATTGAAGTCTGTGATTTCGAAAAGTTGAAAGAAAAAATCTTGAAAGGGTAGATCACTGTCTTGCTTGGGTCCTTTTTTTCTCATTTTCAAAGCAGGAGTTCGCTGAAAGAATTCGCGCTCTGCCTGTCCAATAAAATTCGAGTCATCGGCTAACCGAAAGACAGCAATTAACAATTCAGATCGCGTTGGACAGTCCTCTGCAAGTGGGGCATTCTTATCTTGTTTTGAAAGGAAGTCGCGCGCTGTCTCGAAAAGATTCAGTGTAGGAAGGGTGAATAGTTGGCCGTCGCCGTTGATGTATTCAAATACAATTTCTTCATTGAAGACAATGGTAAAATGCGAGAGCTCTGCTTCGCCTTGCTTTTTCGACGGGTTGAATTCATAATTTTGGGTAAAGACGCCAATTTCTGCGCGCACCTCAAAGGCTATCTTCAATGGCTTGCTTTTGTCGTGCAAGATGTTTTCGAAGTTGGCGTGCGGACCGAACGACTGGAAGTGTTTTACTTCCTTCATTTCTTGATCGTTACTAGGAAACAATTCGATGAGTTTAAATAGGCTACTTTTTCCTGTAGCTAATTCTCCATAAAGGAAATTTAATCTTCCAATTTCCCAGGTTTGTTTTTCTTGAAATACCGTGAAATTCTCGGCGTGAATGAAGATTTGATGCATAGTTTTTTGTCTCTTGGCGAAAGTATTTGTTAGGTGTGCAGTTATGCTGCATTAAAAAAAAAGGCAAAGCAGTGGCCGTTCCTGTGTGTGCGGGAAGTCCCGTAAATAGAGGAGTTTGGCTATTAAAAAATTAAAAGGGGTGATTTTTTCAAATCGGGACTTCAAAAGTAGAATGACATCTCGCGCGAAGGAGCAAATAGTTTTTAACTGTTGAAAAAATGAAGGGCGAGTACCCCTGTTCAAAAATATTTATTTTCAATAATGATAAGGGTCTTATAAAATTTCGAAATAAATTTCAACATGGAATTTAATTTTTGGCACGGTCAAATAATTATCCACAATGGAAAGGAAGGTGCATTTTCGTCCTAATTTCACTTCCTATGTCAGCCCCGAAAAAAACATTCACCCTTCTTCAACTCACGCAAAGTATTCGAAAAGCCCTGGAAGTCTCATTTGACGGGCGTTATTGGATCGTGGCGGAAATGAATAAGTTGAACCTTTATCCGAAAAGTGGACATGCCTATCCGGAACTTGTGGAAAAGCAAGACGGCGTGATTGTGGCGGAAATGCGAGCCAATCTTTGGAAGAACGATTATGAGCGAATCAATCAGAATTTTATTCAAGTTCTGAAAGAGCCATTAAAGGACGGAATTAAAGTGCTTATGAATGTCTCGGTCGGATTCGATTCTAAATACGGCATTTCGCTAACCATACATGAAATAGATGCGAATTACACGTTAGGTGATTTAGAGCAAGAAAAGCAGAACAGCATTCAAGCGCTAAAGCAACAAGGTGTTTTTGATTTGAATCGAAAGAAGTTGCTGCCTATGCTTCCGCAACGCTTGGCTATTATCTCGGTGGCGAACAGCAAGGGATATCAAGATTTCACGCATGTGCTCGACGAGAATCAGTGGCAGTACAAATTCTTCCACATGCTCTTTCCTTCTTTGTTACAAGGCGATAAGGCTGTTGCAGACCTGACCAATCAACTCAATCGCATTCGTAAAGTAGCTCATCATTTCGATGCTGTGGTAATTGTTCGAGGTGGAGGCGGAGATATAGGTTTGGCTTGCTACAACAATGTTAACTTGTGCAAAGTCATTGCCGAGTTTCCACTGCCCGTGCTTACTGGTATTGGTCACCGTGTGAATGAATCGGTTGCCGATATGGTAGCGTATAAGAATCTGATTACTCCGACAGATCTTGGTAATTACTTCATTCAAAAGTTTCATAATTTCTCTCTGCCCGTTCAGCGCGCTGAAGAAGCCTTAGCTGACAAATCATTGCGCCTTCTTTCAGAAACGAAATCGAAGTTGCATGCCTTCGTATTACTGTTTCGTTCTGTGGTTGAAACAACCTTGGTTAAGAACACTTCGAAAATTGAAACGCTTCGCGTGGGTTTGCGCACCAAAACAATTCAGCTGGTTACTAACGAAAAAGGAAGTATTCAGAAACTCTCGAAGGCATTGGCCAATGATGCGCGGACACTTCTGACAGCAGAACGCGTTTCCGTCTCCAAATTGCAAGAAGGAATGAAAAACCGAATAAACGTTCGGTTATCGAAGGAAGAGATGAAAGTAAACGGATTGGAGAACAGTGTTCGTTTGTTAGATCCTCGCAATGTGTTGAAGCGCGGATTCAGCATAACCTTGGTCAACGGAAAGGCCGTGACCGATGAGAACGAAGTTCAGTCTGGTGAAGAGATAACAACACTACTTTATAACGGAACATTAAAATCTAGAAAAGAATAAATCATATGAGCGAAACAACAATAAATTATGCCCGTGCCTTCGAAGAGTTGCAGGCCATTGTAACGGAAATTGAATTGGGACAAATTACCGTAGACATTTTATCTGAAAAGGTGAAACGTGCCTCCGAGTTAATTGCAATCTGTAAAACGAAATTGTCTTCGACAGAGGAGGATGTGAATCAGATTTTGAAAGAGATGGATCAATAGGTGTTTTACAAGGTGCAGTTGCAAGGTGTTGCACAAGGTGCTTTGCAAGGACGCTTGGCATAGCGACCTTCCATTGGACCTTTCGAAGAACCTTCCACCGGACCTTTCGCAGAACCTTAACAATGTGTTACTAGCTTTGCACAATGAAAATTGAAATTTGGAGCGACATCGTATGTCCGTTTTGTTACATAGGTAAACGACACTTAGAGCAAGCCCTAGCGATGACCGGAAAGAGTGTGGAGATTGAATGGAAGAGCTTCCAACTAGATCCGAGCGTGACCGCCGATGATGCAGGTGCTTCGGTGGTGGAACATTTAGCAGAGAAGAAGGGTATGTCCATTGAGCAAGTGAACGGCATGATGGGACGTGTGGAGTCGATGGCAATAGAAGCGGGATTGGATATGAAATTACGAAGTTCATTTGTGATGAATACCTTTCACGCGCATCGCGTGTTGCATTTCGCGAAGTCTTTAGGAAAAGGATCTGAATTAAAAGAAGCGTTTTTAAAAGCACACTTCACAGACAATATGAATTTGAATGAAGAGGAAAATTTGATTCAAGTTGCTGTTTCTGTTGGATTGAATGAAGCCGATGTTCAACGTGTTTTATCTTCCAATGAATTTGAAGAGGCCGTGAATGAAGATGCCTATACTGCCCAACAGTTCGGTGCACGCGGAGTTCCGTTCTTTGTCTTCAATAGAGAGTCGGCAGTTTCAGGCGCTCAGCCTGTAGAGGTTTTCGAACAGATTTTGAATGAGATGAACTAAATTTTTCGATTTGTGAAAACATCACTTTTGAATCTTCGAATACTGTTCTTTGCTTGCCTTGCTTCGTTGCAATTACACGCGCAAATCTTACCATACAAAGACTCGAACCTTTCGGTTGAAGTGCGTGTGAAAGATTTGCTTTCGCGCATGACTGCTGAAGAAAAGTTCTATCAAGTCTTCATGATTGCGCACGACGGAGTATTCCAAGAGTCTGACTACACACATGGAATTTTCGGGATTGAAATGAATACGTCTGGTCTGAATGAGGCAGCCGGACAACAGATGTTAGATTATTCAAAAGGAAATGCAATCGAGACTGAACTCGCTGAAATGCTTCGCATTCAAAAGTATCTGGTCACCCAAACGCGATTGGGAATTCCTGCTATATTCTTCGGAGAGTCTTTACACGGAGTGGTGGCGAAGGGAGGTGTTTCTTATCCGCAATCGATTGCCCTTGCAGCAAGTTTTAACACATCGTTGATGGAAGAAGTTTCGGATGCGATTGCTACAGCTTCTTTCCAACGCGGATGGCGCATGGTGCTTTCTCCGGTGGTGAACATTGCAACCGATGTTCGTTGGGGAAGGACGGAAGAAACATACGGAGAAGACCCCTATTTATCAAGTCTCTTCGGAGCTACATTCGTCCGTGCTTTCGAATCGAAGAACATTGTTGCTACGCCGAAGCACTTTGTTGCAAACGTGGGCGATGGCGGAAGAGACAGCTATCCCATTCATCTCGACGATAAGGCCTTGAATGAAATTCACTATCCACCTTTCCGTGCATGTTTCGATGCAGGAGCCCGCGGCGTGATGGCTAGTTACAATTCGCTCAACGGCGTTCCGTGTAGCATGAATGCCGATCTCCTTCAACATACATTAAAAGAAAATTGGAAGTTCAATGGGGTTGTTATTTCAGATGCCGGCGCTGTGGGTGGAGCGAATGTGTTGCACAACACTTCGCCCGATTATCCAACCAGCGGAAAGCAGGCCATTGAAAATGGAATGGATGTTATTTTCCAAACGTCTATTCATCACGATAAATTATTCTCTTCTCCTTTCTTGAACAATGAAGTTCGTTTATCTGCTTTAGATTCAGCTGTTGCGCGCGTCTTACGTGTGAAGTTTGAATTGGGATTGTTCGAGAATCCGTATGCAGAATATCAAGAAATAGATTTAAAACTCCAGCAAGAGCTTGCTTTGAAAGCAGCTGAGGAATCGATAGTTTTATTGAAGAATGAAAACAATGTTTTGCCTCTTTCTTCCAATTATAAAAGAATCTTGGTGGTGGGTGAAGACGCGACTGACTGTCGCTTGGGCGGATACAGCGGAAGTAGCTATTCCTTGGTGAATGTTTTCGATGGAATGAAGGAACATTACGAAGGCAAGGTTGGAATTGAATACACTCGCGGAAGCAGCCGCAGAATTGAAGAGGAGGAAATTCTTCCGCAAGAAAATTTGTCAGAGATTCAAGCGCGCTATTTTTCTGAATTGAATTTTCAAGGTGTTGAAGTGGTAAAGAAATGGAAGGGTGTGTTGGATTTTTATTACACGTTCTATTCGCCCGATGAGCAAATTCAAAAGGAAAAATTCAGTGCGAAATTTGAAACGGTATTCACGCCTTCCGATAACAATTGGGAAGCCATTGGGTTGAAGGGTAACGACGGATTCCGCATGTATGTGAACAACGAATTGGTAATTGATCAGTGGGAAAAAGTTTCGTTTCATTCAGTGTTTCATTCCATGAAATTGGAAAAAGGAAAGTCGTACAATCTTCGAATTGAATTTCGCGAAACCTTTGGAAACGCTCAATTGGCCTTGGTTGGAAGAAGAAAGAATACAGACGCTGAAGAAATTCAACGTGCAATTTCACTATCGAAAAAAGCCGAAGCAATTGTTGTTGTTGCCGGAATTGAGGAAGGAGAGTTTCAAGACAGAAGTAAGTTATCCCTGCCGGGAAATCAAGAGAAGTTGATTTTGGAATTAGCGAAGACGGGCAAGCCAATCGTTGTTGTTTTAGTTGGCGGAAGCGCCATTGTTTTGGAACGTTGGTTGAATGAAGTAGATGGTGTTGTTATGATGTGGTATGCCGGAGAACAGCAGGGTTACGCCCTTGCGAATGTTTTATCTGGAAAGGTAAATCCGAGTGGAAAATTACCCATCACTTTTCCGCGTCATGAAGGACAGTTGCCGTTGAGTTATTGGCATGAGCCGACAGGGCGCGGCGATGATTACATAGACGGAACGGGCCGACCACTTTTTCCATTTGGATATGGAAAGAGTTACACTTCGTTTTCATTGAATGATTTGAGCGGCAATGAAAAAGGTGAGGGAAGAAACAAGTATGTTGAAGTAACAGTTAAGTTGAAGAACACGGGTGCTGTTTCAGGAAGTGAAGTGGTGCAGATGTATGTTCAACGTCCGAATTCACAGCGTGTGGAAGCCGTTCAAAAATTGAAAGGATTTCAGAAAGTTTTCCTTCAACCCAACGAAGAAAAAGAATTGATTTTTCGAGTGGGTCAGCAAGAGCTTCAAGAGTACATTGGTAACAACGAATGGAAATTTCAATCTGGAAAATACCGCATTATGTTCGGCAGTTCGAGCAGAGAAATTCAACAGGAGTTTGTGTGGGAATATTTTCCGAATTAATGCGGATTGAAAATCACGAGTAGCGGAATCGCAATTAGCAGCAGCAGTCCGAGAATTTTCAATCGTCCTATCGGACTGAACAAATTTTGTCCAAACCACAGTCCGAATCTTCTGAGGTATTGATGTTCAGATTCTCTCATGCGATGTTTTTTTTCTCTTTTGTTAATGGCAGCGTCGTCTTTCTTTCCGAATATTTTTAGCACGGTTAATTTTAAAATCCGGAGTACACCTCGAACGAGGTAGAATATAAATCCGGCTATTGACAAAAAGAACAGAATTATTAGGAAAAGGAATCCGTCGCTAACTCCGGTTGCTGACTGTTCGATGAGGGCTAGTAATCCACCAGAAAATCCTCCGATTATCATAGCAAGCAAAACGAGCTTGAAGTCTCTTCCAATTGCTTTTTTAAGCTGTTCTATCGTTTTCGGTTTTCTTATCGGGGGACCAAAGAAAGCTTCTTTGCTTTCTTTTGGTAAGTTGGTCTCTTTTTGTCCGAAGTAATCGTCTTCTTTAGTCGTTGGCGTAATGGTGTCGGAAGGCGTTTTAAATTGTAAATTCTTCGAGAGATTCTCCGAAAGGTCTTGTGAAACATCTGTTTCAAGATTCTTCGAAAGGCCTTGTGAAACATCTGTTTCAAGATTCGCCGAAAGGTCCTGCGGAAGGTCTTGCGAAGCACCTTTGGAACAACCTTGTGAAACATCTGCCAGAGGGTTCATCGGTTTTGGATGCAGCCATGAAATATGATATCCTTTTTCATAGATGCGTTTTTCAATCGAGCAAGAGGTAAAGGCGATTACACAAAATAGGAACGCCAATAGCGCTAGGTTTAATCTCATGGTGCAGGTTGTAAACGAAAAGTGAAATTAAGGAAATTTGGGAATACCGGTAAACATGCTGAGGAGTTTGTTGTTTGAAGTGTGTTATTCGAAATAACTTTACAAAAAATAGAAGATTATGAATGTAGTTGAAAGAATGGAGTGGAGATATGCGGTGAAGGCTATGAATGGCGAGAAGGTGAGTGGCGATAAGATTGAAAGAATATTGGAAGCGATACGTTTGTCTCCGTCTTCAAGCGGATTGCAGCCATACGAATTGTTGGTTGTAACAAATCCAGAATTGAAGACTCAGTTGAGAGCAGCAGCGCACAACCAAAGTCAAGTTGAAGACTGTTCACACCTTTTGGTTTTCGCAGCATGGGATACGTATACGGAGGATCGCATTAACAAGTGGTTCGATTTGGTGAATGAAGTAAGAGGGGTGAAGAGTGAAGGATGGGAGAACTATCGTAACAGCATTTTGAAAGCTTATCCTCCGCGTCCTGCCGAAGTGAATTTCGAGCATGCTTCGAAGCAAGTTTACATTGCTCTTGGAATCGCCATGTTGGCAGCGGCAATGGAAGAAGTTGATAGCACACCTATGGAGGGATTTATTCCAGCCGAAGTCGATCGCATTCTGGATCTTGAAGCGAAAGGATTGAAGTCTGTACTTCTACTTCCATTGGGATATAGAAATCCGGAAAAGGATTATTTAATCAATGCGAAGAAGGTGAGGAAGTCGATGAGTGATTTTGTTCATGAGGTGAAGTAGAATTCAATTTGAATTAATTGGAAAGTCCCACTTTAAGGTGGGATTTTTTTTGTTTGGGTTGGGCACAAACTCCTAAAGAGGCCAGGGTATAAATTACAAGATCCCTGAAAACAACTCAATTGTCACACCGAAGAACATTGATTTCTGATTACAATGCCGTAGGTGAGATTTCTGTTTGAAGGCCTATGTTTGTTCTTCGTCTTGAACGAAAATTTAATGCCCTTGCTTAGATGAATGTCAACGATTTCAAAGCCTTTGTGATTAGACTTTTCCGATACTCATTGATTCGAGGGCTGCTCTATTATTCCATTCTGCTCTTGAGTAGTTTCTTTCTTTTAGGGGGAATTAATTCAATTGTTGGAGTAGATGAAGATTACAGACATATAGGATGGTTCTACGCGGTATTGGGATCATGTGCGATTATGTTCATCATTAAATTTCAAGGTTGGTTCTTTCCGAAAACGGAGAATGCTGAATTAAAGCAACCTACCAAAATACTCACAAGATTTGCTCATACAGTAAGGAGTATACTTCTCTTGATTGTATTCTATTTTTTGTATTTGATATGTTTTATTGTTTTTTACATCACGCATTTTGCATTCATTCATCATGTTCCATGGATTCGAATGGAAGGAGATGAAGCTTTAAATGAATGGTGCCTATTCGGAGATCACGCGCACAACTTCGGCACAGAAACAATTGATCTAATTTCTTTGTATCCGCTCGTAATGGCGGCAATAAGTATTATTGCTTTCAATCACACGAATAGAGTTGTTCGTCTGATCTTGTTCTTACTTCCGGTTGCTAGCATTGTCGTTTTCTTGTTCTTGTATTTTAGTTTTGCGGATGCTATTCTTGGAAGGTTTTCGTAGAGTTTTTGATAATTGCACATCTGAATGTGCAGAATTGAACTATATTTGCACAATAGAATGTGCAATATGGAAATTTTACTGGAGCAGTCTGAAAGACTTATCGCAGCAACATCGACTGAATACAAGCGTTATTTGTACAACACAATTAAGTGGAACAGTCGGCTAATAGGAATTAAAGGAGCGCGAGGTACGGGTAAAACGACACTCTTGCTGCAGTGGATTAAGGAGCTTGATTTACCTGCTGACAAAGCGGCTTATTTTTCATTGGATGACCTTTATTTTACGGTTAACTCACTAAAGGAGACTGTTACTCAGTTTTACAAAAACGGAGGCGAAGTTCTTGTCTTAGATGAGGTGCATAAGTATAAAAATTGGTCGCTGGAAATAAAGAATATTTACGACTTTTTTCCAAATCTGAAAATCATATTTACGGGATCATCTATCATAGATATTTCAAAGCAGGAAGGTGATTTAAGCAGAAGGGCACTGATGTATGAATTGCCGGGATTGTCGTATCGCGAGTATTTATTTATGCAAGGAATTATCGAGCTGCCCGCATTGAGTCTGGAAGATATTTTGTTTAAGAATGAAGAAATAAAGAAGGCACTTCCGAAGCATTTTCGTCCACTTGAACATTTCAGTAATTATTTGAAGTACGGTTATTATCCGTTTGGGTTGGAAGATGAAACCACGGTTCATCAGCGCATTAATCAGCTTATAAGAACCATTGTTGAAGTGGATATGGCTGAACTTAAGGATTTCGATATTCGAAATGCAAAGAAGTTACTGCAGTTGGTATATGTGATAGCACAGCAAGTTCCATTCAAGCCAAACATTACTAGTCTTGCAACCAAGACAGGGATACATAGAAATTCACTGAATAATTATTTTCATTATCTCGAGCAGGCGAAGATCATATCATTGTTGTTTCAAGAAGGGCAGAGTGTTGCTGTATTGCAAAAGCCCGAAAAAATATTTCTTAATAATACGACTTTGTTAAATGCTCTTTCGGCTGAAGAGTCATCTGTTGGAACTGTTCGAGAGACTTTTTTCCTCTCGCAGCTTGTGCCGTTTCATAAAGTGAATATGCCGAAGAAGGGAGATTTTTTAGTAAATGGAAAATACACATTTGAGGTTGGAGGGAAGGGGAAAGGGCAGAAGCAAATTGCTGAATTAGAAAATGCCTGGGTGGTTAAAGACGACATTGAATTTCCAGTAAATAGGGCAATACCGCTTTGGATGTTTGGGCTGTTGTATTG
Organism: Flavobacteriales bacterium; assembly: GCA_044374295.1. Classification (GTDB taxonomy): domain Bacteria; phylum Bacteroidota; class Bacteroidia; order Flavobacteriales_D; family Sanyastnellaceae; genus CAIZGX01. The sequence goes on from JBILOU010000029.1 coordinate 25,361, forward strand.
AAGGGAATATTCTTTGTCTCTTAGTGATCCCGAAGGGATTACATTTCCCTTTGGCTCCGAATTCCGAGACAAAAAAGTTCAGGAATTTCATTCCTGCTTTTTGTTTGTCTTCATTCGACCTCAAGTAAACTTGGCCGAATTCCACCAAACAAAAAGTCCCCAACTTACGTTGAGGACTTTTTTGTCTCTTAGTGATCCCGAAGGGATTCGAACCCCTGACCGTCTGCTTAGAAGGCAGATGCTCTATCCAACTGAGCTACGAGATCAT
>JBILOU010000081.1:0-7269 GCA_044374295.1 Flavobacteriales bacterium
GGTCTTTCCAGGTTGAATTGAAATTGGAAATAAGGTGGCGTTCAATACGTGTCTTGCCATTGTCTCTTCTGTAATGGCATCGTCTGCATTGAAAATGAAAACATCGTTCGATGTTTGGTTCTGCGCAATGCGCAACTTCGCATCGGCGTATTTACTTAAATCGTAATCGTAACGATCCAAGTGATCCGGAGTAATGTTCGTTAGAATAGCAATGTCTGCTTTGAACGAATACATGTTATCGAGTTGAAAACTGCTTACTTCTAATACATAGTAATCGAAGTTTTCCTCAGCAACTTGTCTTGCGAAACTCTTTCCCACATTTCCACCAAGACCAACATTCAATCCTGCATTTTTAAGAATGTGGTAAGTCAACAAGGTGGTTGTAGTCTTACCGTTACTTCCTGTAATTGCTATAAGCTTCGCACTCGTATATCGGTATGCGAATTCCAATTCTGACAAGACTGGAATGTTTTTTTCGTGCAGTGCCACAATCAATTTGGCAGTGTTCGGTATACCCGGACTCTTCACTACTTCGTCTGCATTCAGAATTAATTCATCTGTGTGCATTCCTTCTTCGAAGGCAACACCGTGCGCGTTCAATTCAGCTTTGTACTTGTCTTTCAACAAGCCCTTATCTGAAAGGAATACATCGTACCCCATCTTCTTGGCAAGCACTGCTGTGCCTGCGCCGCTCTCGCCTCCTCCAAGTATGACTAATCGCTTATTCATTATCTTACTTTTAGGGTGATGATGGTTAATACTGCTAGCATAATTCCGATGATCCAGAAGCGAGAAACGATTTTCGATTCATGCATTCCTTTGCGCTGATAATGATGGTGAAGCGGAGACATTAAGAATATGCGACGACCTTCTCCGTATTTCTTTTTCGTGTATTTGAAATACCCAACTTGAAGCATAACACTTAAGTTTTCAATCAAGAAGATTCCACACAACACCGGAATCAAAAGTTCTTTTCGAATAGCAATAGAGAACGTTGCAATAATTCCACCGAGCGCAAGACTTCCTGTATCGCCCATGAATACTTGTGCAGGAAAACTGTTGTACCAAAGGAATCCAACACATGCACCTACGAATGCCGCAATGAATACGGTGAGTTCACCGCTATGCGGAATGTACATTACATTCAGATAATCCGCGAAAATATAGTTACCCGAGACGTATGCGAAGATGGCCAGCGTAATACCAATGATAGCACTTGTGCCTGTTGCTAATCCATCAATCCCGTCGGTGATATTTGCTCCGTTCGAAACAGCAGTTACAATGAATATCACAATCACCGCGAACACGCCCCACAACACCCATGGACTTTCCATGCTATCTGGAACCAACCACGCGTAATCGAATTCGTTATCCTTAACAAAAGGAATAGTAGTCTTTAAACTCTTCTCTTCTTCCCACTGCAAAGCCTGCTGATCATCCGTTGCATTTTGAATTTGAACATCAGAAACTTTTTCTTTAATGGTAACAGAAGGATTCCAATAAAGCATGCTCGCTACAATAACACCCACACCAATTTGCCCAACAATTTTGCTCTTTCCAGCAAGACCCTCTTTATTCTTTTTGAAAACTTTGATGTAGTCATCTAAGAATCCTATGAGCCCCAACCAAATGGTTGCAATGATCATGGTCTGAATGTAGATGTTCGTCAAATCTGCAAGCAACAAAGTCGGCACTAGGATAGCGGCTAGAATAATTAGTCCACCCATCGTCGGAGTTCCCGCCTTTTGCATTTGTCCGTCTAATCCTAAATCACGAATGGTCTCTCCCACCTGCTTCTTGCGAAGCATGCGAATCAACGTCTTTCCAAATACCATGGAAATCGTCAATGAAATAAGAATGCTCAATGCAGCTCGAAACGACAAGTAGTGAAACAACCCTGATCCAGGGAAATGCATGTGCTTATCGAGGTATTCAAAAAGGTGGTACAACATACTTAGTTCGTTTGAAAGAGTTCTGTTATAATTTGTAAATCATCGAAGGGATATTTCACTCCGCTTATCTCTTGGTATTTCTCGTGTCCCTTGCCGGCAATCAAAATGATATCGCCTGGCTTTGCCAATGAGCAAGCCACTTCAATCGCTTCGCGACGATCAGTGACAGACAATACTTTTTTCTTTTGAATCGGATCCAATCCCGCAACCATCTCTTGAATAATAGCCTTCGGATCTTCGCTTCTGGGATTGTCGCTGGTCACAATTACGCGATCGCTTTTATTCGCTGCGATAGAAGCCATAACCGGACGCTTCGCGCGATCGCGATCGCCGCCGCAACCAACCACTGAAATAATTTCTTCTTGTCCGCGAACAGACTGAATGGTATTCAAAACATTTTCCAATGCATCTGGAGTGTGGGCGTAATCAACGATTGCTGTTGTTCCGTCTTGCTTGCGTATGTATTGAAAGCGACCTTCCGGAGCTCCTAATGCAGATAGATGAACCAACACTGTAGTTGGATCAGTTCCTAGTTCAACAGCCGCTGCGAAAACAGCCGTTAGATTGTATGCATTGAATTCTCCAATAAGCGGTGAATGCAATTCAAAACGATCAATGTTTATTTGAAGTCCTTCAAGCGTGTTCTCAATCAACTTCGCTTTATAGTCTGCCATGGTGTGCAAGGCGTAAGTGCGGACACGTCCTTTGCATGCAGAAACCAACGCGTCGTGGTAACGATCATCTGCATTCACAACAGCGTATGCATTCGCTCCCAACTGATCAAATAAAATCTTCTTCGCTTTAATGTATTCATTCATTGAACCGTGATAGTCCAAATGATCATGACTCAGATTCGTGAAAATTGCACCGTCAACCTGAACTCCAGCCATTCTGCTCTGATGCAATGCATGAGAAGAAGCCTCCATGAAAACATGCGTGCATCCTTCCCGATGCATGCGCGCTAACAAGTCGTTCAAGGCAACAGCATCCGGTGTTGTATGTGTGGAAGGAATTTCAACTTCGTTGATACGATTAACAACGGTTGAAAGCAAACCGCACTTGTGTCCCATTGAACGGTACAAGCGGAACAACAATGTCGCAACAGTAGTCTTTCCATTTGTTCCAGTGACAGCAAGCACCTTCATTTTTTCTGAAGGATTATCATAAAAATTCGCTGCCATAATACCCAATGCTTTCGAGGTATCTGCAACTTGAACATAGACAATATTCTCGTCTAATTTTTCAGGCAAATCTTGGCAAACAACAGCAGCAGCTCCCAACTCAATAGCCTTTGCGATGTATGAATGTCCATCTGACTGAATTCCCTTTACTGCAACAAACAAAGCCATTGGACGAACCACACGTGAGTCCGAAGTAATACTCTCCACTGCAACATTGGTTTTTCCAACTACACCTTCAAGTCGCACCTTGTACAATATGTCTTGCAGTAGCTTCATCGTAAAGTAATTTGAATGAATTGATGATTCGCTTTAGTTCCCGGAAGTATGCTCTGCGACACAACCTTTCCGTATCCCGTAGATGAAACCTTTAGGCCTCTCTTTTCTAATACATATACCGCATCTGTTAGTCCCATTCCGCGGACATCTGGAACCTTGTTTCCGCTTTCGTCTTTGCTCGAGATTGTTATACCCGAAGCATTCGAATTTGCACTGATGTATTGCGCATCGGTTTCCACGGCATATGGAAACTGTACATGAGAAAATGCCTTGCGTAATGCGTTAGATTCTCCAGATAAAATTGTCGGAATCCAAGGTTGTGCAACGAACAGGCTGTCGCTACCCATGGCGTTGTGCGGAATATCCAACTCCGTTCCGAATAAGATATTCGCTAAATCACGAAAAACAGGTGCTGCAACTTTTCCTCCGAATGCTTCGAACACGCGCGCTTTGTTTACAACAACAATGCACGAATACTTTGGATCTTCAGCCGGAAAATACCCAACGAAAGACGCTCTGTGCGAATTCTCCAAATAACGTCCTTTCTCGAAAACACGAGCGGTACCCGTCTTTCCAGCAGCACGATAGGGCGAATGTTTGAATACTCCTTTACCTGTTCCAATGGTTGTCACCGCCTCCATAAGCTTGCGACCTTTAGCAATAGTCTCAGGCTTTAAGAAGTTCTCGCGAATAACAACGGGCTCATACTTTTCATAAGTCAAACCGTTCTTGCGAATCTCACTTACCAAACGCGGCTTCATGAATTTCCCCCCGTTTGCAATGGCATTGTAGAAACACAACTGATGCAGCGGAGTGACTTGAACTTCATATCCAACAGCCATTTGCGTTAAACTCAAATCGCTCCAACCCGCATCCTTCGTGGTGCGCTTAACACTCGATTTTCCTTCACCCAACAAATCAATTCCAACGAGCTGCCCGTATCCGAAACGATCTAGATAATCTAAAAATTTCTGCGGATTACTTCCGAATACATCTCGAACCACCATAGCGGTTCCCACGTTAGAAGACTTCGCATATACTTGTTCAATCGTAATCGAGCCGCAAGCTTTTACATCGCGAAGTGTATGCTCCCCAATGGTAAAAGTTCCGCCTCCTGTGTGTATGACTTTTCCTAAATCGAGGTTGCCCTCTTCCATGGCTGCAAGTAGACTTGCCAACTTCATGGTAGAGCCGGGTTCAACGCTTTGTGTTAAAGCCAAATTTTCTGTTTCGTAGAATTTATTGGCTACAGAATCATACGTCAAATTCGCAAGAGCTTTGATGTATCCCGTCTTCACTTCCATGAGGATTACACATCCCCAATCTGCTCGATTCACCTCCATCGTGTGACGCAATGAACTTTGTGCAGCATCTTGCAAGTGAACATCTAATGTTGTTACGACATCGAATCCTGGTTCAGGCTCAACAACGTACTCACCGTTCATGGGCATCCAATCACCCCCTACTTTTTGCTGCATTTGCTTACCCACCTTTCCGCGTAGCAAAGAATCGTAGGACGCTTCCAATCCAACCATCTTGCTCTCCCTGAAAATACCAATGGTTCTAGCGGCTAGAGCACCATACGGCTTCGCTCTTTTTTCCTTTGCACTAATGATAAAACCGCTTTTCAATTTTCTCTCCTTCACAAACGGTAGCGACTTGAATCGTTGCATTTGATTGTAATTCAGATGATCTCCAACCTTCATGTAGCGAGCGCCGGACTCAACAGCATTCAGAAACATTTGCTTTACCTCCTCCTTCGATTTATCACCTAACAATTCGGCAATACCCGCACTTAGACTATCTAATTTCGAGTTGAAACGTTCAATGTTATATCCACCTTTACTGTCCCAACGAATTTCATACTCAGGAATACTTGTAGATAGCGGTGAACCGTCTGCTGCTAAAATTCTTCCGCGCTCCGGCTCAATGTCATTTAACTTATAAGTAAACTGTGCTGCTCTTCTTTGAGCATCTTCATTCGGAATAGCTTGTATGTAGAATACCTTACCTATAATAATTAGAGCTAAAACGCACAAAACCACGTACAAGACGTAGATCCAAACAGATATTTTCTTCAACTCATTCATTGGTAATCTTGAAGAAATTTGAGTCGACGTCTATGATGAATGGGGTGGTGGTAGAATTAACCAATCCCCAAGGCGCGACCTGTCCAACCACCTCGCTATGCTGCGATTTCACACTAAGCTCACTCGCATTGGTGCTGTATTCTGAATTAAGATTCTTAAGTTTCTCCTTGGTGTTCTTGATTTCTATTTGAACCGATTCGAAGTAGTAAATCATACTGATTTGAAGGAAGAACAACACTACGATAAAAAAGAAAAACGGCATTTGACGCACCAAAGACTGACGTGTCAAGAACTCCCCTCCTATGATTTCTCTGAAGGTAATTCCTCTGCGTTTATTTTCTTCTTTCTTTGCCATTTGCAATAACCGAACGAACATTCATTCGGTTTAAAGTTTTATTTTTTTTGACCTACTCGAAGTTTAGCACTTCGACTTCTACTGTTTCTTTCAATTTCTTCTTGTGATGGAAGGATTGGTTTACTCTTCACCGGCTCTATCTGACGCTCGAGATTTCCGAAAAAATCCTTCTTCATCTCCCCTTCCAAATTTCCAGATCTAAGAAAATCCTTCACCAATCGATCTTCCAAACTGTGATAACTGATAACCACTAACCTTCCCTCTGGTGCTAACAACTCCAATGACTGTTGAAGAAACTCTTTCAACACAGCAATCTCGTCGTTCACCACCATGCGAAACGCTTGGAACATCTGAGCCAAGAACTGCTTCTCCTTCCCGCGTTTCGCGAACGACTGCGTGCAGTCGATCAAAGCTTGCGTTGTTCCCAATGGCTTATACATGTCAATCTCCTTCGCCACCTTGTATGCTCCATCAAGCTCGCCATACATACGTAAGGCATCTGTAATTTCTTGAACGCTCGACTTGTTAATCCACTCATCTGCAGAAATTCCAGTCGATTGATTCATGCGCATGTCCAACGGACCATTGAATCGGATTGAAAACCCTCTTTCGCCTGAATCAAATTGATGACTGCTTACTCCCAAATCCGCCAATATCCCATCGACCTGCTGAAACCCATGAAGCTGAACCCAGTTCTTAACGAATCTGAAATTTTGTGGAACAAAAATCAATCGCTCATCCTGAGGAACATTCTTCGCCGCTTCAGCATCTTGATCAAATGCGATAAGCTTTCCAGTTGTCAAGTGTTTCAATATCTCTTTCGAATGACCTCCGCCACCAAAAGTTAAATCTACATAAACCCCGTCGGGCTTAATGTTCAACCCCTCTATCGACTCGTGCAACAACACCGGGGTGTGATATACCTGCTCCATTACTTGTCGCCTTTTGCGTCAATGTCTTTTCTAACTTCTTCCGCCAACGCACCGAAATCCATCTCCTCTCCCAACACCTCAGCGTTATATTGATCCAATGCCCAGATTTCCATTTTCTGACCAAGTCCCGAAATAACCAATTCATTCTTCGACCCATCAACACCCGCATAGTCCAAAAGACTTGCAGGTAATGACAAACGACCAACGCTATCCAACTCAAGAAGCGTAGCTCCCTTCATGAATTTGCGCTGAAACATCTGATGCTTTTGATTGTATCTGCTCAACTTCGACATCTCTTCATTCACCATGTCCCATTCTGGTTTTGGATAAACAACCAAGCACTGCGTGAAGATGTCGCGGTTAACCACCAACCCGTGATGAAGAACATTCTCCAACTGCTTTTTCAAGCGCGCAGGAAAGAGCAAACGCCCTTTTGCATCGACTTTACAGTGGTATTCTCCGAGTAGGTTTAACATTCAATTG
>JBILOU010000030.1:0-25118 GCA_044374295.1 Flavobacteriales bacterium
GCTTCAGCATCTTGATCAAACGCGATAAGCTTTCCAGTTGTCAAGTGTTTCAATATCTCTTTTGAATGACCTCCGCCACCAAAAGTTACATCTACATAAACCCCGTCGGGCTTAATATTCAACCCCTCTATCGACTCGTGCAACAACACCGGGGTATGATAAACTTGCTCCATTATTTGTCGCCTTTTGCGTCAATGTCTTTTCTAACTTCTTCCGCCAACGCTCCGAAATCCATCTCCTCTCCCAACACCTCAGCGTTGTACTGATCCAATGCCCAGATTTCCATTTTCTGACCAAGACCCGAAATAACCAATTCATTCTTCGAACCATCAACACCTGCATATTCTAACAAACTAGCAGGCAAAGACAAACGACCAACGCTATCCAACTCAAGAAGCGTAGCTCCTTTCATGAATTTGCGCTGAAACATCTGATGCTTTTGATTGTATCTACTCAACTTCGACATCTCTTCATTCACCATGTCCCATTCTGGCTTTGGATAAACCACCAAGCACTGCGTGAAGATGTCGCGGTTAACCACCAACCCGTGATGCAGAACATTCTCCAACTGCTTTTTCAAGCGCGCAGGAAAGAGCAAACGCCCTTTTGCATCGACTTTACAGTGGTATTCTCCGAGTAGGTTTAACATTCAATTGTGAATTGTTTTCCAAAAATAATCACTTCTTCCCACTTTTTACCACTAAAGAACCCAAAATAGCCATTTTGTTAAAAACTTCAGTGCTCAAGAACAAGTCTAATCTTATCAAACCCTCTGTAAATCAATACATTTAGACTCAAATTACTGTGGTGGGAAAAAGTGGGAAATGTTAATTACAATCAACACATCCCTTCATTCACCTCGAATTGTTCATTGCTTGTAACAATGAATGGCTGTTCTCGAGTAGAATCGCGTAAATTCGTCAGCTATAGATTATGGAATACACTTTAAAAACCGACGGTGACTACACCTACATTGAAGAAGGAGAGGGCAAACCTCTTGTTTTACTTCATGGATTATTCGGAGCATTAAGCAACTTCAAAGACGTGGTCGATTATTTCAAACCACGCTACAAGGTTGTTATCCCTATGTTACCGCTATACACAATGCCCCTTCTTACAACGGGTGTAAAGTCATTAGCCGAATTCCTTCACGATTTCATTCTACATAAAAAATGGGACAAGGTGAACCTTTTGGGAAATTCACTGGGCGGACATGTAGCCTTAGTCTACACCAAGAACCATTTGGAAAGAGTGGAATCACTTATCCTCACAGCCAGCAGCGGATTGTATGAAAATGCATTCGGATCAAGCTTCCCTAGAAGAGAAGACAAAGAATTCATTCGTCAGAAAGTTGCGGTAACTTTTTACGACCCCAAACACGCTACTCCGGAATTGGTCGACGAATGCTACGAGGTTGTAAACGACCGCAATCGCGTGTTGCGCATTTTAGCCCTTGCGAAAAGTGCCATTCGCCATAACATGGCAGATGATTTAAAAGACATGAATATTCCCGCCTGCTTAATCTGGGGAAAAAACGACACCATTACCCCTCCAGAGGTCGCTGAGGAATTTCAACACAAACTTCCACAAGCTAAATTGTATTGGATTGAAGAATGTGGACATGCTCCTATGATGGAACAATCGGCTCAATTCAACACATTACTCGATGCTTGGCTAAAAGAGCAAAACATATAAAGCAAAATGAGTAAAGAATTAATTCATTCTGCAACCTTCGTCAAATCGTCGGTAGAAACCGACAAATGTCCCCCTCCGATATACCCTGAATTCGCGTTCATTGGAAGGTCGAATGTGGGAAAGAGTTCACTCATTAACATGCTCGTGAACAAAAAAGGACTTGCGAAAACTTCGGCAAGTCCCGGGAAAACACAAACCATCAATCACTTCCTTATTAACGAGGAAAAGCATCCGTGGTACTTGGTCGATTTACCTGGATATGGATACGCAAAAACATCGAAGACCGAACGCAACAAGTGGGGAAGTTTCATTCGAAACTACCTCGATCAAAGAGAAAACCTAATCTGCACTTTTGTGCTTTTAGACTTCCGTATTCCGCCACAAAAAATAGATCTGGAATTTATGCAATGGCTCGGCGAGCAAGGTTTACCCTTCTGCATCGCATTTACGAAGTGTGAAAAATTAACAGAGCTTCAAAAGTCAATTCGTTTCGATGCGTTTACTGTTGAATTGAAGAAGACTTGGGAAGAACTTCCACAGTACTTCTTTACAGCATCTGTTGAGAGAATGGGTCGCGTAGAACTTCAAGAGCAAATTGCAGCTTGGAGAAAGGAGTTCGCCAAAGACTACGATTAAAGCGGAGGATTGATCTTCATCTTCTCAGCATAGTAATCGCAGAAATCACGCATAGTCGCTGCCATTCGCGCATCACCTGTGGCCTTTTCAAAACTATCGGAAAGAGTCAACAAGGTTTGATGAACGAAGAATGTCATTTCTTCCACCTGCATATCTTTCGTCCATAAATCAATACGCATGGTATTGGCCTCGGCCTTGTCCCAAACGGAGAGAATCATGGCCTTGCACTCTGCCTTCTTGCCAAGCTCGGGAGCTTCCCACTGAATGGTTTCAGGTACATTGTTCTCATCTAATTCTACTTCAATTGAAATCGTTGACTTCTTCATAAATTCGGTTTATAAGCTTGTAATATTTTCTGTGCGTTGTCTTCCTTCAAGAGACGATCAACAGTTATCTCCGGATGCTTCTCCATGTAGCTCTTCACCATCTGGAATCCCATGAACACGCCCAATTGCGGAGCACTTTCTTGAGGAACGTTTTCAGCATTTGTGAAAGGGGCGTATTCAAACCAGCGTTGAACCTCCACTCTATTCTTAGAGAACAACACTTCCTGACGCGCTATTTCCTTCCACACATTCAACTGATGTCCTTGCGTCCACGTATATTGCTCAGTAGTCCACGCCATTAACGTTGAATCATGAATTTCTTCAAACGCCAACCACGTGAGGTAGTGTGCCTTTCCATGAAAGATCATTTCCGACAACATATCATTTTCATGTTGAAGAGTATCTGACTTCAACAAATAATAATAAGCTAAATTTTTAATAGCATTCGGCACCAGTTGTTCGCGGGTCATATCTTCCTTCTGATACTGTGGAAAAGGAACCGACTTCGTGATTCGATTGTTCTGCCCCAAATAAAAATCCAACCCAACAGCCAAATATTCGTCGGTACTGTAGGCTCCAATATTGAATCCGGAATTCATCCAAATCAACTGCGGTAATTTCATGTTTGGAATCAACGTCTGAAGTCGTAAGGAAGACTCTAGAATTTTTTCATGAAGGGAATCAAGACGTTCTTGTGGGTAGCTCTTTTCAATTTCTGATTTCAAATCACGAAAATCGGGATGAGAAACAAATCCTTGAATCATCTTCATAGTTGAGAGGCTGTCGCACGGACCTGCGTCCAGAATGCGCTCTAAATACAGGCAAAAGAAACTGCCATACTTCGATTTAAGATTGGAAATCGCCTCTGAGTTGTTCCAATCGCAACTGAAAAAATCTTGATCAAATCGAAGGGGATTCAAGGTTTTCCCTTCCATTTCAATATCAATATCCTTATGCTTGTCAGCCTCTCCGCATGAGTAACAGAGCATTGTCAACAAAATAGACAATACTTGAAGATAGGAATTCGTTAGCTTTGGCATAGTTATTTGCAAAAGTCATTAAAAAAGACCTTGATATGAAAAAAATAAACATCTTAATTCTATTCAGCTTATTGACAACCTTGTCAATGGCACAGACCGCTACAACTACATCGAATAAATTCCGTTTGGGGTTTAAAGTTTCTCCTAACGTGTCTTGGCTAGCGAGTGACAATAGCAATATGACGGTAGGCGACAAATCGCTTCAGTTCGGATACGGATTGAACTTCGATATTTTCTTCGCAGAAAATTACGCGATTGGTACTGGTTTTAACATCAACAACACTGGTGGCAAGTATTCTTACTTTGCTGAATACACAGGTGACGATTTCGATGCAAACGGTGTAGCGTTGCCAAACATGAAACAAGTAGGGTTAATTAGCAGAGACCTTCGTCTGCAGTATTTACAAATTCCATTGACTTTCAAAATGAAAACCAATGAAATTGGCTACATCACCTATTGGGGACAATTTGGTTTAGGTTTAAACATGAACCTTAAGGCACTGAGCAACGACGAGATTGACTACCTCTATTACCAAAACAAAAATACATTCGCTTGGGAGAGCTCAAATCGCGAGACCTCAACTTTGGAATCGAATGATATTAAAAATGAAGTAAACATTTTCTCTTCCAATTTAATTTTCGCTGCGGGTATAGAGTATAATCTCTCAGGAAACACGAGCATTCTAGCAGGACTAACTTTCCAAAACGGATTTACCGATGTTCTTAAGGGTTCAGGTGTCGCAATTGACAAGAGTACAAACTCGCCGGTATTTAATGGCGGCGCAGCCAACTCACCAAAAACATTTGAATTATCTGGTCTTCCGAATTATGTTGAATTGAACGTTGGCATTTTATTCTAAGTCCGAATAATCAATTTATAAATCCCGTACCTTTGAGGTTCGGGATTTTTTTATGAAAAAAAAGCAAACTGTTGATCACATTGTAAAGTGGCTTCGCCAATATTGCGAGACCAGTGGTATGAGTGGGTTCGTGGTTGGCGTAAGTGGCGGTATTGACTCTGCGCTTACTTCAACGCTTTGCGCCATGACTGAAAAACCAACGCTACTTGTTGAAATGCCCATTCATCAGGCGCAGAGTCAAGTTACTCGAGCACAGCAGCACATGGATTTCTTAGAGAATCGCTTTGAACAAGTAAGTACTGTTCGCGTGGAACTAACTTCTTCCTTCGACACCCTTGTGCAAGCACTTCCCCCTTCAGACAACGATGCGCTTTACAACCTCAGCTTAGCCAATTCTCGCGCAAGATTGCGCATGACTACCCTTTACTACTTCGCAGGAATTCATAGATATCTTGTTGCTGGAACAGGGAATAAAGTAGAAGACTTCGGTGTTGGTTTCTATACGAAATACGGAGATGGCGGAGTAGATCTTTCGCCCATTGCCGACTTAACCAAAACAGAAGTGTACTCACTCGCTGAATCTTTAGGAATTCACGAAGACATCTTGAATGCTCCGCCAACTGACGGATTGTTCGGAGACGACCGAAGCGATGAAGATCAACTAGGTGCGAGTTATCCTGAATTGGAATGGGCTATGAACTACATTGATCGCGGAGAAAAACTTTCCATTCGCGAGCGAGAAGTTCTCGTGATATACAAAAAACTGAATAGACAAAATCAACATAAAATGCAACCCATACCGGTTTGTATAATTCCAGACGACTTAAGATTATGATGAATTTAGATTTAACCGGAAAAACCGCCGTTGTATGCGGAGCGACACAAGGCATTGGTTTTGCAACTGCCACACAACTGGCAAAACAAGGAGCATCACTTATTCTCATTGCTCGAAGCGAAGAGCGTTTAAAACATGCTATTTCTGAATTGGAAAATCCAGAAAAACATTCGTATGCTGTTGCAGACTTTTCTCATCCGCAATCGGTGAAAGAAGCCATTCAAAAAGTAACGTCAGAATTCACTGTAAATATTCTAGTTAACAATACTGGCGGACCTAATCCGGGAAAAGCTATCGATGCCGATATCGAAGAATTCCGTCAAGCATTTAATGCACATTTAATCTGCAATCAAATCCTTACGCAGGCTGTAGTTGAAGGAATGAAAAAATCGGGCTACGGTCGCATTGTCAATGTTATATCGACTTCAGTAAAACAGCCGCTGCCGAATTTGGGTGTAAGCAATACCATTCGCGGAGCAGTGGCCAATTGGAGTAAGACTTTAGCATCGGAGCTTGGAGCCTTCGGAATCACTGTAAACAACGTACTTCCTGGTGCTACTTCAACTGGAAGATTGGAACAGATCATGAATAACAAAGCTGCGAAGACTGGACACACTGCAGAAGAAGTGAAGCATGAAATGGAAAACGAAGTACCCTTGAAACGCTTGGCCAAACCGGAAGAAATCGCGAATGCTATTTCATTCTTATGTTCTCCAGCGGCTGCCTACATCAACGGGATTAATTTACCCGTTGACGGAGGAAGAACACTTTCGCTATAAGATTTCTATTTAAACTTTCGTGCTTTACAAGTAGTTAAGCACCACTGCTATGGCTAAGACCGCGGCAATTGCTTGAATCATTATTTTCAAGAAAATTGGAAGTGGCAGTGCGAAGGCAAGTACCATAAGTAACAAGGCTATCCAGAAGTTCTTACTGAATCCTTCCAACAAGAAAATCGTCAAGGCTGGAAGAAACAAGGCAAGGACAATAAACAAAACCATTTCCAAATCTGATTCTATATTCTTCAACAGATTCTCTGAAAGATTCTCTGAAAGATTCTTCGAAAGGTCCTGCGGAAGGTCTTGCGAAGCACCTTCGGTACGACCTTGCTCAGTATCTTGAAAAACACCTTCGGTACGACCTTGTGAAACATCTTGCATTGCATCTGTTTCAAGATTCTCCGGAAGGTCTTGCGCAGCATCTTGTGCAACATCTTGCATTGCATCTGTTTCAAGATTCTCCGAAAGGCCTTGTGAAACTTCTATTTCAAGATTCTCCGAAAGGTCCTGCGGAAGGTCTTGCGAAGCGTCTTGTGAAACATCTCGCTCCGCGTCTTGCATAGCATCTTGTGCAACATCTCGCTCCGCAAAATAATTCCACTCTATATGGTAACCGGGCTGATAAACACGTTTCTCAACTGAGCAAGAAGCCAAAGAAACGATGGCCAAAACGAGAACAATCCAATTTCTATTCATAATGAATGTTTAATTTATAGTTCGAATGTATGTTATTCCACTCAACGTAAAACAAAAGAAAAGGGTTGTCTTTCGACAACCCTTTCTTGATTTCTCTGTACGTTGATTAATATCTGTAAGCATCATTCTTGAATGGACCAGCAACTGGAACCCCAATGTAATCTGCTTGACTTTGAGTTAATGTTTCCAACTCAACACCAATCTTCGCTAGGTGCAACATAGCAACCTTTTCATCAAGGTGCTTCGGCAAAACATAAACTTTGTTTTCGTAGTTATCGCGGTGTAACCACAATTCTAACTGAGCCAATACTTGATTCGTAAATGAGTTACTCATTACAAACGAAGGATGTCCTGTTGCGCAACCCAAGTTCACCAAGCGACCTTCAGCTAAAACAATAATGTCTTTGCCTTCTAAAGTGTACTTGTCAACTTGTGGCTTAATGGTGTCTTTCGACGCACCGTAGTTGCTGTTCAACCAAGCCATATCTATTTCATTGTCGAAGTGTCCAATGTTACAAACCACTGCATTGTGCTTCATAGCCATGAAGTGCTTTCCAACAATAATTTGGTGGTTACCCGTTGCTGTAACAATAATGTCTGCTTCAGCAATTGCAGTATCCATGCGCTTAACCTCATATCCTTCCATTGCCGCTTGAAGCGCGCAGATTGGGTCAATTTCAGTAACGATAACACGAACACCTGCATTACGCAAAGAATCTGCAGATCCTTTTCCAACATCGCCATATCCAGCAACCACAGCTACTTTACCAGCCATCATTAAGTCTGTAGCTCTGCGAAGCGCATCTACCAAAGACTCACGACATCCATACTTATTGTCGAATTTACTCTTAGTAACAGAGTCGTTGATGTTAATTGCAGGAAGAATCAAGGTTCCGTTCTTCTCACGCTCATACAAACGAAGAACTCCAGTTGTAGTCTCTTCAGAAATACCGCGGATACCAGCAGCTAATTGAGGGAAGCGATCGAAAACCATGTTCGTCAAATCACCACCGTCATCTAAAATCATATTCAATGGCTCACCACCTTCGAAAGCGTGAAGCGTTTGTTCAATACACCAATCGAATTCTTCTTCGTTCATGCCCTTCCAAGCAAACACAGGAATTCCTGCAGCAGCAATAGCAGCAGCAGCGTGATCTTGTGTAGAGAAGATGTTACATGAGCTCCAAGAAACTTGAGCACCAAGTTCAACAAGCGTTTCAATTAAAACAGCTGTTTGAATAGTCATGTGTAGACAACCCGCAACGCGAGCGCCTTGTAGAGGTTTGCTGGCTCCGAACTCAGAACGCAAGGACATAAGTCCTGGCATCTCAGCTTCCGCCAATAAAATTTCTTTACGTCCCCATTCTGCTAGAGACATGTCTTTTACTTTGTAGTTCATTGTGCTTGTGAGTGTTTGGCTCATTATTTCAATTATTAGTTTGCAAAGGTATAAACAGAACATTAAACAAAAGGTTGAATACCTTAGCAAAAAGATTTTTCATGCCCCTTTGGCCACTCCCCGGAAATAAGAACCTTCTGCTCTGGCACTTAACAGAGTCTGAAGATGCATGGATTGACCTAGCCGAAAAGTCAGATCAACTGTTCCCCAACAAGCTTCCCAACCGCAGAGATATCGAGCGTTTCGCGACTTTGTTATTGTTGAAAGAAGCGAACCTTGAAGACCAGCTTCAATACAATGAATTCGGGAAACCAGTTCTACGCGACGGTCGATTCATTAGCATTTCACACGACAGAAACTTTGTTGGAATAATTTTTCACGAAGAAGAAATAGGGCTCGACATTCAAACTGTTGAAGAGCGCATTCACCGCATTGCGCATAAATTCTGTAATGAAGATGAATTAAATCAATTTCAATCCACCGAAGAACGAACTGCAATTTGGTGCACCAAAGAAGCCATCTTCAAATACTTCGGTACCGATGTTCCTTTTGCGGAAAGCATAACCGTAACCGCCATCAATTGGAATTCGGAAGAAATACTTGCTAACTATTCCGGTGTTCATGGCTCCCTTATTTTCAGTCTGAAGCTCCTAAACCTTAACAATACCTTTGTTGTATACACGCTATAACATGAGAAGCTTTTTCACTTTTGCTCTTGTCCTCTTTTCATTTTATATGGAAGGACAATTCCTATCGGCTCCGGGAACATACATTCATTCGCGCAACGCCTCAAACACGTCCAATAGAGAAACGGTACTTTGGTCGGAAGACTTCGCCAACGGCATTCCTGCCAATTGGAGCAACTCAGGTGCACCGGCGCTTGCGATATGGGAATACCGCGGTCCTTCAACAAACCCGAATCAATTGGTTGGATCAAGAGGCTCTTGCCTTCCAGATGGAAATGTTGGAGAAGCGCTTGCAAGCACAACTGCTGCAAATGGATTTGTCATCTTCGATTCAAACTATTGGGACAATGATTTGAATCCTTGTACTGTCGATAATTTCGGATCGGGACAAGCACCGGGTCCCCACCTTTCCTACTTAACAACCGCTTCCATAGACCTTACTGCATTCGCGAATGTTGTTTTAGAATTCGAGCAATACATTCGTTACTACCTCGGAAACACACGCGTTGAAATTTCCATTGCAAACGGACCGTGGGAAGTTCTTTACACCAACATTCTAGAACAAGGAATCACCACTCCAAATACCCAAACCGTTCGCATGCCTCTGCCCGCAGCAGCAGGAAATCAGAGCAATGTGAAATTGCGATTTGTGTATGACGGATTGTACTATTTCTGGCAACTCGACGATATTCGTTTGATTCAGGGTTATGCCAATGATTTACTTATTGAAAACTCATCTTACGGTGATTTCGATTTGAACAATCCAGACAACACTACCGGATTCGAAATGATGGAGTACACGCAGTATCCGAGCGCATTCGCTCCATTGGTTCACCTGGAAGCGAACGTATTTAACATTGGAACCAATGCACAAAACAATATTGCACTGACAGCAAGATTAATGAATGACAACTCGGGTGAATTGCTTTTCGAAAGCACATCGCCAACTACTCCATCGCTAGCATCAGGAGCAGACACTGTGCTTGTTTCCGGAGAATTTCAAATGGAACAAGTAGTGGCTGATTACAGCGTATACTTCAACAGTCTACAAAGTGAGGTAGATGAAAATTCAGACAATCACCTCGATACCCTTCATTTCAAAATAACTCCGGTTACCTACGCTCGCGATGAAAACAGCTTGGGTTCTATCTTCCTACCTGCAGAAGCATTCGAGAGCGCACCGTTCGAAATGGGGGCGGTGTATTTACTTCCAGCCGGACAACAACTCCACAGCGTGAGTGTTGCCATGGGTGAAGGAACAACGCTGCCTTGTTCCGTTTACGCAACCATTTTTCCTTTCTCCCTTTCAACTGGAATCGGCGGAGCCATAGCAACCACACAAGATTTTCAGGTGACCGAAGCTGACATTAACACCATCGGAGAAGCGAGTATGAAGGTCTTGTCTTTCGACTCACCTGTGTTCCTCTCGCAAGGATTGTATCTCGTTGCCGTGGGATCTCCAAACAGTGCGCTTCAAGCCGTGATTGGATTGTCTGGAAAATCAGAAGACTTGAGCGCGTGGGTTCGTTTCAACAATTCAAACACCTATCTTTTCTACCTGACAAGAACCCCAATGATTCGCATGAATTTCGGACCCGTTTCAAATATAACCGAACAATCATTCGGTCAGTCGTTTGAGATTTATCCAAATCCAGCAACCGAATCTCTTTCCATTCTTTTGAATGAAAAAGAAACGGCTACGATTGAAGTATTCGACGAAATGGGAAGACGCATTCACACACAAAAAAGCAATACGGAAGTTTCAAAAATTGAAATAAATATTTCAGAATTTTCTTCGGGAATCTATACCGTTCGTGTCACTCAAGCGCATCGCACATCCGCAAAAATTTTCATTAAGCAATAACGCATGTCAATCAAGTCAAGCGCCAGTCTGTGGCTCGGAAAACGCATTCGTAAATCATTGTTGAATGAAAACGAGCACGCGCAAGTGTTGCAAAATGAAGTGCTGAAAAATCTTCTGCACACTGCCAACAATACAGCGTTCGGAGCCGATCACAAATTCAACTCCATTTCAAATCATGCCGAATGGACCGAAGCAGTTCCTGTGCGCGATTACGAAGAGTTGGTTCCGTATATGGAACGCGCAAAGGCAGGTGAACTTTCAGTTTTGTGGCCAGGAATGCCGAAATATTTCTGTAAGACTTCAGGTACAACCAGCGGAACGAAATTCATTCCGCTTACACAAGCTTCCTTACCGAACCACATTGGCTCCGCGCGCAATGCGCTGTTGAACTACATTGGTGAAACTGGTCAGTCGAAATTCGTAGATGGAAAGATGATTTTTCTTCAAGGAAGTCCTGAATTAAGCAGACTCGATTCGGGTATTCCATACGGAAGACTTTCAGGAATAGTGGCCAATCACGTCCCTGCCTATTTGCAAAAGAATCGCATGCCTTCTTATGCAACCAATTGTATTGAAGATTGGGAAACGAAGATCAATAGAATTGTTGAAGAGACATGCAAGCAAGACATGCGTCTCATCTCTGGAATTCCAAGTTGGGTGCAGATGTATTTCGAATTGTTGCTTGAAAAAACAGGCAAGCAAACCATCAAAGAAATTTTTCCGAATTTCGAATTGTTCGTTTTCGGAGGAGTAAATTTCGCTCCCTACAAATCAAGATTTGCCGAGCTCATTGGAGAAGAAATTCCAACCATCGAATTATATCCGGCAAGCGAAGGATTCCTTGCCTATCAAGACAGTCAAGAGGCGGAAGGACTTCGTTTAAACATCAACAGCGGCATCTATTTCGAATTCATCAAAGCAGAAGAATACTTTTCGGAGAATCCAAAACGTTACGCCTTGCATGAAGTTGAGTTGGGTGTGAACTACGCGCTCATTCTGAGTAACAACGCTGGCCTTTGGGCGTATAGCATAGGCGACACTGTGAAGTTTGTTTCGCTGATTCCTTATCGCATTTTAGTCACTGGAAGAATTAAACATTTCACTAGCGCCTTTGGTGAACACGTCATTGGTGAAGAAGTTGATCGAGCTATGACACACGCACTCACACAGCTGAACTTCTCTGTGAATGAGTTTCATGTTGCCCCGCAGGTGCAGCCTTCAGAAGGTCTTCCCTATCACGAATGGATCATTGAATTCAACGGAGAGATTCCTGAATTGAATGCGCTTCAAGAATTGTTAGACAATAAAATGCAAGAACAAAATGTTTACTACAAAGACCTCATTGTGGGAAGCGTTTTACAAAAGCTGAAAATCACTCCTGTGAAAAACGGAGCTTTCAATGCCTATATGAAATCGGAAGGAAAATTAGGAGGTCAAAATAAAATTCCACGACTCGCGAACGATCGAAAATTGGCCGATGCATTACTTCAACATTAATATGAGCGTACAGCAAAAAAACTTAATTCACCTTGGTTTGTTGTTGTAATTCCGAGATGTTTACTGAATAAATATGCTAGAGGTTGTCGATTTATTTCAATAGTATCGTACAGCCAAAAAGAGTCATTGAAATTTTTTAGCTTACCCCAAAAAGGATCTTCTGATATTAATTCTATCTCCTTTTTTGTGGGCAGCCTCCAATCTGAATATCCATTTTTGATTAAGTTTTCGCACGTGCTTTTAGCTTTCTCCCAATGAGCAGGGTAGAATTTTTGAATACTAGCCACAATTCCATGACCGTTACTATCTTCATAAATCACATACCCACCTTGGAAAAAGTATGTACGAACCCCCTGGCTTTGGATTTCAAAACCAGAAAGTTGTTCAATTTCACTAAGGCTTTTTTTGTCATTCCACTTAAAAGTCCCTACAACTTGATTTGATTTTGGAAAAGTGAAAATAAAATTATCTGGCGTTCCGTATTCATCGGAATGGTTAGCATAGAAATAATGAATGTCATAAAATTCGAAAATTTTGTTATCAAAGAAATTGCCCACTTCATCAACATGTCCAAATTGAATTCCCAAATTTGAAATCAAGCTGAAGTTATCGACATAATGCGCCCAATTAGAAACTAAGAAATTCAAATCTTTTATGGATTCTTCTTTTCTCAAATAATATGTGTTTGAATTTTCACCGGTTTTTACAGTAACAGGGAAAATTCGTTTGTTGAGAGATTTGTATGTTTCAACTTCCGCATCGCTGAGAGAGATTGATTTTAAAGTATTTTTAAAATACTCTGCACAGAAATCTAAATTTTTATTCCCTGTCGCAATTACTTCGATTGGAATAGCCCATTTTTGATTAGAATCATCAAGGCTTTGAGGGTCACCCGTTTTCAGACTAAAGTCAAAAGAAGTCTGTAAATTCTCATGAAGGATACCAATCATGTTAAATATTGCCTTTATTTCACTTTCCTCATTCAACATTTGCTGTTTAATATTCAAAGCAAACAGGCCGCCTTTAATTTCAACTTCAACCCCTTTAGCCTGAACAAAACTTGTAAGCTTATCAACTGATACGATTGTTTTCAAAGTAACAGCCCA
Source organism: Flavobacteriales bacterium (assembly GCA_044374295.1). GTDB lineage: Bacteria > Bacteroidota > Bacteroidia > Flavobacteriales_D > Sanyastnellaceae > CAIZGX01. Next base: position 13,420 of record JBILOU010000030.1, read on the forward strand.
TTTGTTGTCCGGAAGTTGAGCTTGGTTAAGTATTTCAAATGATTTAATATTTCCGCTTGAAACGGAAGTCATTTCATCAGCTACTATTTGATCGTTAAGCATTTCTGTTTTGGAGGAAATGAATGCACCAAATGCTTGCTCTATTGCACTTCTTAATGCAGATTGCGTGGCTGTTTCAAGCGATGTGCCACTTCCGCTAGCGGTAATTGTAACATCTTTGCTGGTTTCTTGAGAATACCCACAAAATGATAATACAAAAAACGAAAGTATTAGAGGAACATAATTAAGTCTCATAGTTTCTATTTTTTATCGAAAAGTTGTTTTAGTTTTTTCCACTGTTCGTCATAATGATTATTTATATCAAACAACGGCTTTACCCAATCCGGCTTTTTGAATTCACCGCTTTCACATTTTGACCACATCATATAAATAGGCTTACGATACTCAATCCTATTTGTCTTTTTCGCAAAATTTCTCTCACGATTAATTAACGCTCCCCAAATGTCCAATTCATTATCAGACAGCCCCGCACCTATCACAATAACAGGAAAATGAACTAACGCTTCATACCACGAAAATGCGGTGGCATTTTGATCGTTGCGCTTCGAACTTTTCTGCTTTGTCCTCATTAGTTCTAAATTTCCCAAGTTCTTGATGTATTGTCGCATTCCCAATACGAGGCTATTCTTATTTTGAACATCCCCATGGGGGTGCCAAAATCGAATTCCATCGATTTCCCGGTATCTACTTACATTCGAATCACCAAAAGCAGACATGGATACATGTCTTTTACCAAGTTTTGGGATTTTACCCCCTGATATTCTTATTTCCGGTATAAGATCGAAATTTAATGAAATTACGTTAGCGACGATTCTATTGTCAAAAAGAAATAGCGGATAGTTAGCAGAGTACTTTTTATTTACTTGCTCATCGCCTATGCTTTGGCAAATCTTAGACAAAACGTCACCCTGAGTTTTATCCGCATTTTTTTCATCCTGTTTTGAGGTTGCTGCAACCAATCGCCTTTCGAAATCCAAAATATAGTTTTTCGAATCGGATTTGAACTTAATGCCAAATGCGGAATCAAGCAACTTTTCCCAGCAAGTTAAAATGGAATTCTTATCACCTAGTGAGTATTTATTAACGCCTGAACCAATAACAATAGTTATTCTTTGATTGTTGGCAATTTGGGCTAAACTTGTTGATTCTTTTATAAACATAATTTTTTAAAATGAACGAACCGGAAGAACATTTAAAAAACCATCTTTTCTACATGCGTTTCCTTCTTGATCTGGTCGTTGAAAATCGAAAAAATACATGTAACCTTGATAATACTGACCAGTAAATTCAGTGCTACTCCAAAACGGTGAAATAAACCCGCCTATTCCTAAGCCCCATAATTTTTGATATACTAGCTGTAATTCATCGTAGGATGGGAGATGCCAATCACTGAAACCATTCAAAAATAAATCATCACAAGTAGTTTTAGCATCATTCCAATTCAACTTATTGAAGCTGTATAGTGATATCACAAGTCTATGTCCATCTACTTTAGTCAATTGATAACCCCCATTTCTGAAATTAGATATTACACCCCTCGGATTAACAATATAGCCCGTCATCTCCTCAATCTGATTCAAGGTTCTTTTATCATGCCATCTGAACGTAGCCGCAACTTGACTTGTGGTTGGAAAATTTATTTCAGTTATTTCTTCAGGTGCTAAAGGTTTCCGAATTCTAGGAAAACCGAAATCAAAAATCTCCCCGCTGCCTTGTCCAAATGATTCGTCGACACCGGATTTTACCACAAATAATCTTGTGTAGTATTCCCAATTTGAAATGAAGGAATTTATTAATATTGCAGACCTTTCTTTCCTCAAATAAAAAACTTCAGATTTACCGGAGAATGAAACTTGAATCGGGAACACAGATTTATTCAATGCTAGATAAGTCTTAACCTCATCTCCAGAAAGAGATAACGCTTGTATTGTTTTAAGGAAGTAGTTGGCACAAAAATCAATATTTTTATTGCATGTTGCGGATACCTCCAATGGAATTTCCCAATTCTTACTTTCTGAATCAATACTCTTTGGATCTTCACTTTTTATAGTATAGTCAAACGCAGTTTGCAGAGGCTCGTGCAGTAAACCAACTAACTCATAAACTGCGGCAATTTCTGATTGCTCATTAAGAAGTTGCTGTTTGATATTTAATGCAAAAAGCCCTCCCTTTATTTCGATCTCAATACCCTTTGCCTGAACGAAACTTGTCAACTTGTCAATTGAAACCAATGATTTTAATGTGATACTCCATCGGCCATCTGGAAGTTGGTCTTGATTAAGAATTTCAAAAGAATTTATATTCCCACTTGACACGGAAGACATTTGATCTGCAACTACTTCATCATTGAAGACTTCGGTTTTGGAGGAAATGAAAGCTCCAAAGGCTTGCTCGGTCGCACTTCTTAATGCGGATTGCTTTGCTTCTTCAAGTGTTAATCCACTTCCACTAGAGATGATCGTCACATCTTTATTGCCATCTTGTGCAAACACAAATACAGTCAGCATCAAAGCGGCAATGATTGTAAATATTTTCTTCATAAAAATGAATTATTGAATTTTCGAGTAGAATAAATAAGAGGTCTTCCCTGACTGTAATTCAGATGAGGATAAAAGTTCCAATCCTTGAATAAAGCCCATGGCCTGCTCTCGAATAAATTCTGTAGAATTTACTTCTGTTGAACTATCCGTCTCATCCGTGCGGATGACAACCTCAGATGAAATTGTGGAACCATTAATTAAGCTGTTTACCATTTGCTTAGCTTTCATATGCGCCACCTTATCTCGAGATTCTGTTGTTGAATATTTTGAGTTCTCAAGATTTACAACTGCAACGATATACTTGTTGCTTGGGGCAGAAATTATTCGGGCCCCATCAAAAGACTTTTTTTGGAGTTCCCTTTGTAAAAAAGATGAAAGTGTTTCGCACAAAAAAAGAAACGTGGAGCGATTGCCCGTTTGAAGAACATCAACCATTTCAAATTTTACAGCCGGTTCTGCAAATCCCTCTTCAGCCGAAGCTTGGGCTTTCTTAGTCGCCTCACTTGTCTTCGAAGTTATGATGTCAGCTTCTGCATTCAAATAAGAAACAGTCACTGCATAATAATTTTCAGTTTCACCTTCTATTTTTTTCGCACCTTCAAATGGCGAAGCGTTGTAGACACGCTTTATATAATTGATTGCTGATTTTTTCGCTTCGTCGAAGGATTGGGCCGCTGCGATAAAGTGGTTTAAACAAAAAATGGTAATAGTACAAAATCTAATTAGCGCCATATAACATAGGAATTTGTAATTACTCTGGGTTGGTTCTTAGCATACATTTTTGCAACGGAACTATACTCGATCACACGAAGCCTTTCAAGCTCTGCTTGACGCCTTTGTTGCTCTTCATGATTCAGGTCGTCGCGCTTTGCATTTTCCTCCGCAATTCTCTGGTCCTCGCGCTTTAAAGACATCGCATCTTCATATTGCTTTAATTTGAAATTCCATTCTGCTTCCTGTTGATCTTCGAATTTCTTTCGAATTGATTTACTCAATTTTTGAGCTTCATCAAACGAGTTACAGTAAGGACTTATATTTTGTAAAAATTTGGCTGCTTTGATTGCTCCTGACTCATTGGGTTCTGATGACCATACAGATTTTGCAGCTTGTAAATCTTTCGACCCCTCGGTGTTGATTTTAGCTTGATAAATCATTTGACACGCTTCTAATGCCCGAGAATGGCATTCGCTGCAGGCGTCTGGAATCATAGAGAGCATGTAAATAGCCTCATCGTGATTTCCTGTCTGAGCGAGATTGGTTGCATCTTCAATCAGTTTAGAACAATTAGTTTGGTAGTAATTAATAATTTCAGCTTTTCCATTTTCTAAACATTTCTGAATTTTCTCGCTGCTAATTGAAATTGTTTTTATAGCTTCCAACGTGCTCTTTATTTCGCTAATACCAACACCACGTAGGGATATAGAAACCATACTGAACGAAATTCCGGATTTAGCATCTCCAACGCGCAACGTCAACTCCAAGTTTTGAGCAATCATTTGAGGGGGACCAGCAATAACATCTTTAGAGTCAATGCTTAGTTCGGCAGAAAGAACAAAGTTGGGGTTTTGATAATTTGCAACAGCTCCTGATTTTGAAATAATCTGTTCGAGTTTCTTGGTAAGAGAACTATTAATTTCCTCAGATAAATTTTCATTTTGGTTAATATGTGGAGCAAGAACCATTTTACCGAAATCATTTTCTGCGTTTTGTGCAATTCCGTGGCTCGTGAACGCGACAAACAATAACATCCAGATGTATTTCTTCATTTTCATTACTTTTCTCCCAATACAATAATTACTTCACCCAATCCTCTAGTCATCACTTTCGAGTTGATGAAGTATGGTTCTTTTTTTAAATGTTTTTGAAGCTTCTTTCCAAAGGATCGAGCATCCAACGAAATTCCAGCTTCATCTGTAAGTGCAATTTGGACTTGCTCAAATCGCATGATATTTTCAGTTGCATCGGAAAGATTGAAAGCACCTTTAACAGTGTTCGCTGCCACCCATTTGTTTATGTGATCGGCAAGCTCCTCGTCATTGTATTCAGTTTCGAGATCATTCTCCCAAGAGTTCCATTTCTTTACAGTGAGTTTTATTTCTCGTCCATTTATTAGCATGTCATCGAAATGCTTTTGCAACTGAGAGGTAAAAGTTCCAATGTTACTGTAAACAGCTTTCTCAAGTAGAATAGGAACTATTTCCGTTGAGCTTACATTGCTTGTGCCTGAAGATGCGGAAACTCTTTTACTCGTATAAGCGTCAAATGCCTCTAGAGTAAAAGAAACTGATTTCCCATTTGTTTCTTTATTAACCTTCCACCAAATTTGAATAATAATATCAGCCTTAGCGGTGTTCTTAAGCATATCTAACGGCGATTCAGAAATTGATGAGCCCGAATTGGAACTACCGGTCATATTATCCTCGGCCTTTCTCGCTTCAATTGTTTTAATTTCCTGCTCTGCATCTTTCAATGGAAACCCCTCGTTAATCATAAGAGAACCAATCTTGGAAATGACTTGTCCGATTTCTGTATCTTCTTGAAAAACTTGCTTGTAATTAGGTACTTTTTGCTTCGTCCCTTGATTATCAAATTCCGTCATGAAGTAACGCTGCTCACACCAGTTGTCACTCGGCAGAATCATGAGAGTAGGCTTCTTGGGTTGATTTTGAGAATGAATGCCAACTGTTATTGAAAGAAACAATAAAGTAGTTGCTGAGTTTAGAAAAGACTTGAAATAATTCACTTTGTTAAAGTTTTTATTTTACATTTAAAACTAAACAAATATAGTGGGGAATTAAGTTATATCTACTTTGGCATTTTATCAATACTGTTGTTTGTTGTACATTGTATTCATTTATTCTTAACAATCAAATCCTAATTAAAAGATCTGAATGAAAGGGCATTACTTCAACATAAATAAAATAATTTTTATTCTTGCAACATTCCTTTGCTTCGAAGCGAGTGCGCAATTGCGGTGGAGTGAGCAGAGCGTGAACTACGGCGTATTCACGAAATACACCGAGCGCGTTACAGATATTGTTGTTTGGAATGAAGGAACGAAAACAGACCATCTGCTTCGTGCCGACTTCTCACCGAACTTTCAAGTGTTGTATTCTACAAAAGACGTGCAGCCTGGAGACAGCTTGGTGATTCGAATAAAATTCAACCCGAGAAAAAAAGGGAAATTCAAAGAAGTTGTTCCAGTCTATTTCGCTTCACAAAGCGTTTCAACTTCGCTTACAATTAGCGCTGAAGTTGCCTACGTGAACTTAACGGAAGACCTTCCTTGTCCGCACTTCAACGAAAAACCTACACAATGCTGCGGTGAATTTTCACTCGATGTTTTGGTCCTTGACAAAGCCACTAAAAAACCCATTCGAGATGCAGATGTTGAAGTACTTGAAGAACGCACTCTTCAACTCACAAAAAAAACAAACAAAGACGGCGAAGTGAATGCTGAAATTCCCATTGGCTATTACACCCTGTATGCAGGAAAAGAATGTTACGCGGGGAAATCAATCACTACACAAGTGAATCTTCACAACCACCGCTTTGTATTCGAATTAGAGAAGAAAGAAACTCCTCTTCCACCCGTTGTAACTGTTCCAATTGATTCCGTTCCTGCTGTGGTTGTTAAGGAACCCATTCCGAATAAAACCTTCGACGAAAAAGAATATGTTCCAAATAACATTTCTTTCTTGATAGACATTTCAGGGTCCATGGCGCAAGGAGAAAAATGGCCTATAACGAAGCAAGCTCTTTCTTCATTATCTGGAGTCATGCGCGCGACCGATCAACTTTCTGTTCTGACGTATTCAGAAAAAGCAAAGGTGCTTTTGAATACGACAAAAGGAAATGAAATAAGTGATCTTGGATTGTTGTTGGAAGGAAAGAAGCCGAACGGACAAACCAGCGGGACAGCGGGATTCAATGCTGCCTTCCGCATGTTGCGTAAATCGAAAATTGAAGCGGGAAACAATCAGCTCTATGTCATTACAGACGGCGCCTTCAAACCCGAAGATGAAAAGCGAATTGAGAAACTCGTTCGTTTGGCGAATAAGCGAAATATTCACACGACTGTAATTGTGGTGAAAGGAAGTAAATTCGCGAAAGAAAATTTGGAAAAGATTTCTCAATTTGGAGAAGGTTCTTTTCTCTGCATTGAAAATGCAGAAGATGCGCAATCGAAAATTTTCGAATTAATAAAGCAGCAATCGAAAAAATGAGTGAAGTAAAAATCATAGGCATTTCTGGTGGAAGTGGATCGGGCAAGACAACTTTTTTAAGTGGATTGAAGGAGCGAATTCCCGCTGAACACCTTGCTCTTGTCTCTCAGGACAATTACTACAAGCCGCAAACAGAGCAGCACCGCGACGAGAACGGTTGGGTGAATTATGATCTTCCAACAGGAATTGAAAAAGAGCGATTCATTTCCGATATGAATGAATTGTTAAATGGAAATGCGATTGAGTTTTTGGAATACAACTTCAACAACCCAGCGTGGGAGCCACAGAAGATGACCATTCAACCGGCACCCATTGTTGTCATGGAAGGATTGTTTGTTTTTCACTACAACGAAATTTTTGAAAAACTTCATCATAAAATTTACCTCGACGCTCCAGTAGACTTACGCTTGGAAAGACGCATCAATCGCGACCTTGGACAACGTGGCTACCCTGAGCACGAAGTTCGCTATCAGTGGGACAATCATGTTCGTCCAGCAGAGATCGAATACCTCGAGCCCTTTATTGATCGTTGCGATTTAATCATCGACAGCACCAAGCCCATTGTAAGTGAGATTGATCGTTTGGTAAAACTCCTCGGATATTAATGGAGATTACGATTTACACAGACGGCGCTGCGAAAGGCAATCCGGGTCCAGGCGGATACGGAGCAGTGCTCATGGCAGGAAAATTCCACAAAGAAATTTCTGAAGGCTTTCGCCTCACCACCAACAACCGCATGGAGCTTATGGCTGTTTGCGCTGCATTGGAATTATTGAAATTCGATAACAGTCCGGTTACCATTTACAGCGATTCGAAATACGTTGTTGACTCTGTAGAAAAGAAGTGGATTGCCGGTTGGGTGAAACGCGGATGGAAGAATGTGAAGAATCCCGATCTATGGAAACGTTACATGGCTGTGGCTTCCAAGCACAACGTGAAATTCGTTTGGGTGAAGGGACACGCCGGAAATAAATACAACGAGATTTGTGATGAATTGGCTGTAGCCGCAAGTTCCGGAAGAAATCTTCCTGCCGATGAATGGTACGAACGGAATGCCTCAGATAATTAATTGTTTTAGCTAATCACTACTATATTTGCCCAAACTTTTGAAACCATGCGTACAGACCAATACCAAGGACACGATTATTATTTAATGGATGAGCTGCTTACTGACGAGCACAAATTGATTCGCGATGCAGCACGTGAGTGGGTAAAAAAAGAAGTTTCTCCAATTATTGAAGAGGCTGCTGAAAACTGTAAATTTCCTCAACACCTTTTGCCTGGCTTAGCTAGCATTGGTGCTTTCGGACCTTATATTCCTGAAGAATACGGCGGAGCCGGATTGGATCAGATTGCATACGGATTAATCATGCAAGAGTTGGAGCGTTGCGATAGCGGTCTTCGCTCTACTGCTTCGGTTCAATCTTCTTTAGTTATGTATCCGATTTGGAAATACGGTTCAGAAGAACAACGCATGAAATACTTACCGAAATTGGCTTCAGGCGAATGGATCGGTTGCTTCGGATTAACTGAACCTGACCACGGTTCAAACCCAGGTGGAATGACCACCAACTTCAAAGACATGGGCGACCACTATTTGTTGAACGGTGCGAAAATGTGGATCTCTAACGCTCCCTTCGCGCAAGTAGCGGTTGTTTGGGCTAAGAACGAAGAAGGACGCATTCACGGAATTATTGTAGAAAGAGGAATGGAAGGATTTTCAACTCCTACCATGCACGGAAAGTGGAGCCTTCGCGCAAGCGACACGGGTGAGTTGATTTTCGATAACGTAAAAGTTCCGAAAGAAAACTTATTGCCAGGACGTTCAGGATTGGGCGGACCACTTTCTTGTTTAGATAGCGCTCGTTACGGAATTGCATGGGGTGCCATTGGTGCAGCATTAGACTGCTACGATGTTGCCCTTCGTTATTCGCAAGAGCGTATGCAATTCAACAAGCCAATCGGTGCTTTCCAATTGCAACAAAAGAAATTGGCTGAAATGATTACTGAAATCACCAAGGCACAATTACTAACGCTTCGTCTTGGTCAACTTCGTAACGAAGGTCGCGCAACCAGCGCAATGATCTCTATGGCGAAACGCAACAACGTTGACATGGCGAAAACCATTGCTAGCAATGCACGTCAGATGTTAGGCGGAATGGGAATCACAGGAGAATATCCAATTATGCGTCACATGATGAATCTTGAGTCGGTGATTACCTACGAAGGAACACACGACATTCACTTGTTAATCACAGGTATGGACGTAACAGGATTTGATGCATTCAAATAATTTTATGAAAAAGAACTTAGTCGCTTTTTTACTAACCCTGGCTTCGGCTGGGGTTTTTGCTCAACAACCGGTTGGTACGCATTATCTGTTCACCAATTACAGTGGTACCTTCACTCCTATTGAAGAAGGAAATTCGCTGGACGGGGGACAAATTTGGGATGATCCAACTTGGACCGTGCCGTTGGGATTTACCTTCTACACAGCGAATGATACTATAACTACATTATACGTTGGCGAGCTCGGAACAACAGTGTATGGAATTCAAGATGATTCGTTAAGTGATATTTTTCTTCCTTACTTCGATGATATCGCGAATGCAGACAACGACACATTGGTGAGTCCTGTTAGCTATGTGATTGAAGGACCTCCTGGATTTCAAATCTGCAAAATTGAATGGTTGAATGTAGGTTTCTACGAAGATTGGGCAGCCAATGGCATTTACACCCAAACCACATCTTTCCAATTGTGGTTGTATGAAAATTCAAACATCTTTGAATACCATTACGGACCAAGTAACATAACAGACCCTTCAACAATTCACATCTTCGGGGCACCTGCAGTGGCCTTCTTAGAGAACTTAAATCAAAATACAGGATTCGATTGGGATGGATTTTACAGTGTGAGCGGAAATACAGACGCGCCAACGATCACAACGTTGACTAACGCAGAAGTTCTCGCAGCGCAAGGCATTCCATCATACGCTTTGCTGAACGCTGAGCCAGCTGAAGGAACTGTTTATCGCTTTACACCGAATTTTATAAATGTTGAAGAGAACGCCCTTGCTACTTTCGATGTTTATCCGAATCCGACAAGCGGATTGTTGAATGTTTTCAATCCAACACAAGAAACTGTTGTTGCTCAAATCCTTTCCGCAGAAGGAAAAGTGATTCAAATTGAAACGTTAACTCCGGGAAGAAATGCCATTCAAACGGAAGAGCTTTCTTCCGGATTTTACTTGCTTCGTATCAACGGCACTTGCTCTTCATTCATTAAGAACTAATTGATGAAAGGCAATTGGCGTAGCCTTCCAGTTTTTGTCATTTTAGCAATAATCTGGGGTAGCTCTTTCATTCTCATGAAGCGAGGCATGTTCGCCTTCGACGCCAACGGCATTCAAGTTCCTGTCTTTTCACCGAATCAAGTTGCTGCTTTACGATTAGGCATTGCTTCTTTGGTCATGCTTCCCTTCGCCTTCATTTTCAAAAGTTGGCTGAAGCGTGAGTTAATCTGGTGGTATGTTGTGGTTGGACTATTGGGAAGCGGCATTCCTGCCTTCCTTTTCACGAATTCGCAAATGTTCTTGCACTCGAGCATGTCGGGCATCTTGAATGCACTCACACCGCTCTTTACCCTAATTGTCGGATACCTTGTTTTCAAGAAGTCGGTTCGAAAAATGCAGATCGTTGGCGTTACCCTTGGACTTGTTGGTGCTGTCTGTCTCATTAGTTTGCGCGGATTGGGCGATTCGAAGAACATGGCGTACAGCATGCTTATTGTGCTTGCCACCATAAGCTACGGTTTCAGCGTGAACACCATTCACAGCAAACTTCACGGGGTACCTTCCTTCGCTATTTCAGCGTTTTCGCTGTTGGTCATTGGCATTCCCTGCTGGATCCTCATTGCCACAGACGGCACATTGGACATTCTTGAAACGAACGTTCACGGCTGGAGAAGCTTCGGTTTCGTCGCCACCCTGGCTATTCTCGGAACAGCGCTCGGAAATATCCTCTTCTTTCGCTTTACCCAAAAGGTTGGAGCCCTTGCAGCATCATCCATTACATACTTGATTCCTGTAGTAGCGATTCTCTGGGGTGTTTACGACGGCGAGCCGTTCACGTGGCTTCACGGTGCTTTTGCGGGGATTATTCTAACGGGGATTTATTTGGTGAATAAACAGCCGAAGGTTTAATCCCGAAGGGATCAGTCCACAAAGTGGATCAGTCCGCAAAGCGGATACATCCCGAAGGGATCAGTCCACAAAGTGGATAAGTCCGCGAAGCGGATACATCCCTAAGGGATCAGTCCACAAAGTGGATTAGTCCGCGAAGCGGATACATCCCGAAGGGAAACTAAAAAAAGTTATTGTTTTCAAACAAAGAATGTGTATATTTGCACCCCTTAATCGGGAAAAACTAATTAAAAATTAACGTTATGTACGCAATTGTTGAAATAGCAGGGCATCAGTACAAAGTACAAAAAGATCAGCAGATCTTCGTTAATCGTCTTCAAAACGAAGAAGGAACACAGGTTGAATTCGACCACGTTCTTTTGACTGATGATAACGGTTCGATCACTGTTGGCGCCCCAGCTGTAGAAGGTGTTAAGGTCACCGCACGCGTAGTGAATCACCTTAAAGGAGATAAAGTAATTATCTTCAAAAAGAAACGCCGTAAAGGCTATCAAAAGAAGAACGGTTTCCGTGCTTATTTGACAGAAATTGTAATTGAAAAAATTGGTTAATCCCTAATCCTAAAAGACAATGGCTCACAAGAAAGGTGTCGGTTCGTCGAAAAACGGCCGTGAATCAGAAAGCAAACGCTTAGGTGTAAAACTATTTGGCGGACAAACATGTGTTGCTGG
>JBILOU010000082.1:0-7069 GCA_044374295.1 Flavobacteriales bacterium
GCGGAAGAATAGCTATCCCTTGAAAAATTATTACACTCAAAAAAAATAAACTACCTTCGGCCTAAGTTTTAATCATGACAGGAATCTTAGGAAATTTTGGACGTTATTTTTTGCTCATGCGCAGGGTTTTTTCGCGTGCTGAAAAAAAGAAAGTATACGGACCATTAATTACCGACGAGATGATTAAAATAGGTGTGCAATCTGTAGGTATTGTAGCCTTACTTTCTTTCTTCATGGGAGCCGTTGTTACCCTTCAAACTGCTGCGAATATTGAAAGCGGATGGATTCCAAAATGGACCGTTGGTTACACCACCAGACAAACCATGATTTATGAATTTTCATCGACCATTGTAGCATTGGTTCTTGCGGGAAAAGTGGGTAGTAACATTGCTTCCGAGATAGGAACCATGCGCATTTCAGAGCAGATAGATGCCTTGGATATTATGGGTGTGAATTCAGCGAGCTATCTCATTCTTCCAAAATTAATTGCCTCTACCGTTATGTTCCCATTCTTGGTTCTTATGGCCATGAGTGTGGGAATCTGTTCTGGAGCAATTGTGGGAACTATGACCAAAGCCGTCTCACTCAATGATTTCGTCTACGGAATTCAATACGATTTCGATAGTTATGGAATCGTTTACTCGCTTATTAAAACTATTTTCTTTGCCTTCATCCTTTCTACTATTCCTGCTTATCACGGATACTACGCGAGCGGCGGAGCTTTAGAAGTTGGAAAATCAAGTACCAAGGGTGTTGTCTACAGCATGGTTGCCGTAATGGTTGCGAATTATTTGCTTACTCAAATATTACTGCTGTGATTCAGGTACAGAATATATCGAAGTCGTTCAAAGAGACAAGGGTTCTCACAGATATCTCCATTGACTTCCATCCAGGAAAAATCAATTTTATTATTGGACGAAGTGGGCAAGGAAAAAGTGTGTTACTGAAATGCATGGTGGGATTGCTTGAACCCGATGCTGGATCTATCCTATACGACGGGGTAGACTTTTTGAATATGGACGAAGATCAGCATAAAGCCATTCGTCAAGAAGTTGGAATGCTCTTCCAAGGTGCTGCTCTATTCGACTCTATGACCGTTGAGGAAAATGTTATGTTCCCTTTAACCATGTATAGTAATCTAACTTATTCTGAGAAACTTCAGAAGGTAAATGAATGCTTGGAACGTGTGAATTTGGTTGGAAAGAATAACCTTTATCCCGCTGAATTATCAGGTGGTATGAAGAAGCGCACTGGAATTGCGCGAGCCATTATTATGAATCCAAAATTCCTTTTTGTAGATGAGCCGAACTCAGGATTAGATCCTGAAACTTCTATTGTCATTGACAATCTCATTCGCAATATCACCTACGACCTTGGCTCTACAACCATTGTGGTAAGCCACGACATGAACTCGGTTATGGAAATTGGCGATAACATCAACTTCATCAGTGGAGGAAAAGTTGAATGGCAAGGCGATAAACATGCTCTTCTAAAAGCAGAAAACGAAGCCTTGAACAACTTCGTTTTCGCCTCTGAGTTCATGCAAGAAATCAAAGAAAACCTTAGGGGCAAATAATCTCTACTAAGGGCGAATAATTATTCGCCCCGAATAAAAAACTTTTCTGTAACCGTTTGCTCGTTTGTTCTGAACGATACCATATATAATCCTGAAGCAATATTAGATGGAAGCGGTACTTGAATCAATTGATCCATTGATTCAATAAACACATCATTCGAGAACAACATTTGACCGTTCATTCCAACCAGCTGAATCATTCCTTTTCCTAAAGCGCGCTCATCTGTAATACGAATAGTAGCCATTTTCTCGTCTATTCCCTGGAATGAAATAACCGCGACGTTTCCCTGCTGATCTACTTCCATTACATCGGATGCATTTCTTTCCGTTTGCATTTCTTCGTTAACCATTTCAAGTGAACTTGGATTGTTCGGAGCAGCCAAAGCACCAATAGTCACTACGCAAAACGTGCCGTAGTCTCCTTCTTGAGGTGAATTGCATGATGTTAGTTTTGGCTTTACACCGATTCGGTATGAATTTCCGGGAGTTAGACCAAATTGATTTAACATTAATACCTCGACTGCCGTGGTTGAGACAATAGCCGGCGCAATAGGTGTTTGCGGTGCGGAAGGATTCACTTGGGCAATTTGCCAGATGTATTGTCCTGCGCCCTGAGTAAATTGGGAGTAAACAATGCTGTATGGTGAAATCGTGGTTCCACAAATATTGGCATATGCCGGCGGTGGACCTGTTACAGTCAAATATGGAATTGGCGCAGTAATTAAGCAATATGGTGCACTCCACTGGCCCCATACATTGCAATAATTCATTCTAATCCTTACCGAATAAATTCGATTGTAACGCAAACAGGAAAGCGCAGAATTATTCAAATTCAGCGTGGTAATCCCAGGCAAAGACTGGGTTGTCACCACCACATTTCCCGCCAAAGAAAATTCCCACTCTGTAATTGCGGTTGAACCCAAATAGGTTGAATTCAAAACTCCACCTAACAAGGTTAAAGTAGCGCAAGGTGCATTGCTAATGGTGTTGTTTGGATAAGCCTCCATGGCAAGAGTTCTGACTGGTCCCTCTCCGCACCAGATACCATCCATTTGAATCTCTATATATACATCGTAAGTCTTTCCATAACAAATACAAGGAAAACTATACAAATACAATTGATCCACACTTGAAGCTCCTGTATTTCCTGTGCAAGGTGTGCCTGTCGGATCAGCCTGATCTACAAAACGATATCGAGTAGAAGTAACTAAGTTATTCTGTGCGGCAAACGTTGGGTTGTTTCGTTTTGCAAAGTTGTTGGTGCGATAACCTACCAATCCGGCATCTGGAGAAGGGTTTGGAGATGAAAGCAATTGCGCAGTTGGATAGTATTCCACTTTCACTGTAAAGCAAGATGCGGCAGTACCATTTGAACCAACACGGAAATAATATTCCGTTCCAGGATTAACAGGATTGTTCGCCCAGGTTGTTTTTAATGTCTCAGTTGCACCAGATCCACCAGCATTAACGCATTCCTTGTATATCGGGGCTGCAGCAGTCCCGGCATAAAAATCAATTGACGCATCAAATCCCGTAGGAACTACTGTTACTTTAACAGCAGCCGAAAGGGTGCCAGCGGGTACGGTAAACTTAAACCAACAGGCTCTTGTTGGAGCAGCTGCTGTGCATGTAGTTGTTGTCTGAGCTGTGGTTGTAACCAAACATTGACTAGTTGCAGTTATGGGCGTATATCCGACTGCATTTAACAAATAGTTTCCTGGGGTAATAGCTAATGCAGTAGCCGAAGTGGCCTGAGCAGATGCAGAAGTTACAAATGCTGCTAAAAGAACTAAGAGTACGAGTCTTTTCATAAAACGAAGGATATAAACAAATGTAACGAATGAGAGACAAACAAATTCAACCTATCTCCATTAAAAATACATCATTCGAGGGTGAAAAGGCGCAAATACGTCTTCCCTTGTCAAACGTTCTGAAAAAATTGGCGAAGATTCAAATTTTTCAATAACATCCTCGTCTTTTCTTACTGATTCTGCCAAGCCTAAAGCGACCATCTCCGAAGCATAATCCTGAGAATACCCAATGTCATCCAAAGAATAATTTTTAACCTGCATTCCGATAGCATCGAAAAAAGTCGTGCTGTATATACTCACCTGAATTTTCGCTCTCTTCAATTCCTCATTTAACGAAGCTGAAATAGGAAGCACCTCCACTAAATCATTTGCCTCAGCACTGTATTTTTCTACTTGCGATTCCAGCGGATGTAATTTTACAATCAGCTTCCATTCTGGGTGACGCGGAAGAATTTGTTTCTTCATGAAACGAATCCAGTCTATGTATGGTTGAGATAAATTCTTCTGCGCACAAAGGAGAAGGCGATTCTCTTTCGACAGAAGTTCAGATTTCACGACAACATCTGTCGTGAAATTCCCGATTACTATCGGCCTCATAAATTCAGATTCTGCACCCTGTTGTAAAACCTCCTTCCAAAAATTTCCAAATAACCATATTTCATTTGGAAAAATTCCCTTTGAAAGAGCCTCTCTGTATTTTTTCGGATAGACATAATACAGGTCGTGCTTTGAAATTAATCCGTGTTGAAGTTCGATAGACTTAATACCCAAGAGTTGCGCTGCCGCTAAACAGCCTTCGTTGTGATAATGAGTAATCCCAACAAGTGTTTTCGGCCGGGCTATTGAAAGTAAGGCATGCCATCTTCGAAACGATTTAAAGAACACATAAAATGCACTTTCAACATATTGAAATTCGATATCCGAAAAAACATTCGCTTCTTTAATTTTTCGAAGAACTACTTTCAACTCCAAATAAATTTCATGTTGAATTTCATTTGCGGGTGGAAACCAATTCGATAAATTCTTCACAGAAAAATCAGCTTCCTTTTCGAAAGCACCAGTTGTGTCCCACCACGAATATTCCGTGCTTAAAACCGTTTCACGAATCAGATGAGTTATCGGTGAAATCTCCTCTCCAGTTGGAAGTTTCAACTTCCTTCTTCCTTCCAGAAATAAAATGCCTTCACTTTGTTGCGGAAGAAAATTCAATACTTTATTCCTTCTTGCATGAATGCGCGATTTCAATTTGAACAACCACCAACTTCCAAAAGGATTCTTCTTTAATAATTTGTCATCTGCGCCAGTCATAGCATATGACAAACCGTGTTGAACCAATTTGATGTAATTGAATTTCTTTCCTTCGAACAATTTCCCATCTGGAAATCTTTGCTCGAATTCATTTTGAATAATATTGAAATCAATTGGACGATACGCCATGTCGCAAGTTATTCAATTCGTTCCATATTTTTCTTCCACCCGTGCGGAACCAAACAAACATTCCAATCAAAAGAGAAAGCGTGGTCGCCAAGCGCCAGACCCATGAGAAGTCGCGAAGCGAAAAAATCAAAGTTCCAACAACAACAACAATTGAAATAAGCTCAAACGGACGAATGAGCTTTCGGAATTCCGAACTGTTTTTAATTAAAAAATATCCTGCAATTCCCATCACGAAATAAGCAACAACGGTGTTCAAAGTAGCAGCCCATGTTTCATAATATCCAATGAAAATGAAATTAAGCAGCACATTTGATAGCGCAGCCACCACAGTAATCTTCAACACTTCAAATGTCCTTTTTTCGAAGATTGCTTTGTCTACAATGGCCACGTAAATGGGCCTGTAACAAAAGCCGAAAATAAGAACAATGGCCATCGGATAAGCCGCACTTAGCTCTGCTTTGCGATAGAGTAATTTGAAAACATCTGGAATCCATAAGCCGAGAATAGCAGCCATAAATAAGGAAATATAAAACCAAGCCCGAATCAACTTACCAACGGTTTGCATGGCCAATTCAGTTCCGTTTTTATAAAGATCGAAAACAATGGGTGTCAACACCTGATTAGCCTGAGCTTGTATATTCTCAAAATACGATGCAAAGGAATATGCAATGCTGTACTGTCCTATTTTATTCTGAGAAACTCCAAATCGATCTAACAAAACACGATCGGAAGAATTCAACAAGTAAGTGGCGTACTCTTTTGGAATAAGCGGTGTTGCAATTTTCAAGTCGGAAAGAACTTCGTTCCTTTCGAAATGAAACGAAGGACGAATACGTTCTTTCACATATAAGAAATAACCGAAATAAGCCGCCAAAAAACCTGAAGAAATTGCTTGTGAATACAACCAAGCCATGTACCCCAAATTGAAATAACGCACGCCCACAAAACTTATAAGGGCCGACAATATACCCACTGCGATAGTTACACTATAAACACGCTGGTGCTCATGCCTGAACTGAAGCAAGCGCGTGGCTATCGACTTCGTTAAATCGAAAAATAAAAGTGGGACGATTACAAGAGCAAGTACTAAATTCAGTCGGTCAGCTGCAATCTTGTTTCTCAAAGAGAAATACAACAAGGCTCCTACCATTCCTGCATACAAGAACTTGTAGAGCCATTGGAAGCCGAGTAAGCGAGACCACTTCGATTTAAAATCTGCACCAGATTCGAAATAACTTTGTTGGAAGAGTACGATGTAACCTAAACTACTAAAAGCTCCGACTAAACCTGCATAACTTAGAATTAAACCATAAATGGCGTAATCTCCAGCGGTTAGAAAAGGCGTTAAAAAAGGAAGTAAAAAAAGATTAATCAGCGCAGGTGTCTGATTTGCGAAAGAATAAAAAAAGGTGTGAGAGACTATTTTCTTAAGCATTCGCGGTTAGGACTTAAGACAAATATACGCCTTAGCCGTTCAACGCTTCTGCACCGGCTACAATTTCCAAGATCTCTCCGGTAATTGCCGCTTGACGCGCCTTGTTGTAAGTTAACTTAAGATCCTTAACCATTTCACCAGCGTTGTCAGTTGCCTTGTGCATAGAAGTCATACGAGCACCGTGTTCAGCAGCGTTGCTATCTAACAAGGCCTTGAACAACTGAACTTTCAATGTTCTTGGAATTAACTCCTCAAGAATCTGATTTTTCTCTGGTTCATAGATGTAATCTACACTTGATTGTGCTTCTGCATTCACAGGCGGAAGCACTGGCAGGAATTGCTCGTTCTCAATAATTTGAACTGCAGCATTCTTGAAGCGGTTATAAACTAAAATTACCTTATCGTACTTACCACTTGCGAATTGATCCATGATGGTATTCGCTATTGCACTTACGTTGTTGAAAGTAAGTTTATCGAAGATTTCATAAGGTGTTTCACCGAAACCTTCTGTCGTATGCATGCTTGTTTTCTTGTAATTGTCGAAGGCTTTCTTCCCTAAAGACAATACATGAACGTTTGAATTGGTCTTAACGATATTGCGGATTTCCTTAATAACGTTGTTGTTGAATCCACCGCACAAACCACGATTAGAAGTAATAGCAACCACCAGCGTGCTCTTAACGTCACGCTGCTGGCTGAATGTTGAATTCGATTCAGAAGAACTTACGTTCGAAAGAATTTCCTGAAGCTTTTGAGCATACGGACGCATTTTGGTAATGGCATCTTGTGCTCTTCTCAATTTTGCCGCAG
>JBILOU010000157.1:0-6970 GCA_044374295.1 Flavobacteriales bacterium
GTTCGGCTTCCGGCGTTGTTTCCGAAATCTCCGACGTACAGATACATGCTGTCTTGCGTAATTTCTTCCCAATCGAAATTGGAAGTTCCGTTCAATGAATAAGTCTGAAGAATGGCGCCATTCAACGTGTCTATCACATAGAGCTGCTCATCTGAATTGTCGTTGTGTGTAACAAGTCCTTGCTGAAAACGAGTGATACCGGAGGTTTCGAGCAGTTCAGCTGGCAACTGCACAGAATACACCGGCGCCAATGTTACAGTTGGAAGGTTGGGTTGGGCGACAATGGCTTCACAAATGCTTTGCAATAAAAAGATGAGAAAAATTCTTGCAAGAGACTTCATTTATCAAAGTTAAGTTAAAAGCAATGATGTAAATTGTAACATCAAATTTGAAGGCCATGAAACGAATTGAATCGTTTGAAGAATATAAATCGGTTTACGCCGAAAGCATTGCTAATCCAGATAAATTCTGGGGTGAGGTGGCTGAATCTTTTTCTTGGAAAAAGAAATGGGACACGGTGCTTTCGGGAACTTTTGCCGATGCCAAAAACCGTTGGTTCGACGGGGGTGAATTGAACATTACTGAAAACTTACTCGATAGACATTTGGCTGAACGAGGCGATCAAGTGGCTCTCATTTGGGAACCGAATGATCATTCGGTTGAGTACAGGAAATTTACTTATTCTGAACTTCACAAGGAAGTCTGCGTAGCTGCTGAAATGCTTCGCACGATGGGTGTAAGCAAAGGCGACCGTGTTTGTATTTACATGAGCATGGTGCCTGAATTGGTGTTCAGCGTATTGGCTTGTGCGCGCATTGGCGCAGTGCACTCTGTTATCTTCGGTGGATTCAGCGCGAAGAGCATTGCAGATCGCGTAGACGATGCCGAAGCAGACTTCGTGATAACCATGGACGGTGGACTTCGAGGTAACAAGACTATTCCGTTGAAAACGGTGGTAGATGAAGCATTGACTTCCACACGAAAAATAAAAAATGTATTGGTCTTCAACTACCTCAACATTCCAACCGAAAAAAAAGAAATTGATGTCGATTGGAACGAATTGAAAGGAAGAGTTCTTTCCAACAATAATTACTTGAAGCTTGGTGAGACACTTCAATCTGAAGATCCGTTGTTCATCTTGTACACGAGCGGTTCCACAGGTAAACCGAAAGGCGTTGTGCACAGCACTGCGGGATATATGGTGTGGACAGCCTATACTTTTTTGAATGTGTTTCAGTACCAAGAAGGCGACGTTCATTTCTGCACAGCGGATATTGGTTGGATAACGGGACACAGTTATTTGATTTACGGACCACTCTTGAATGGTTCTACATCATTGATGTTTGAAGGCATACCTACTTATCCGGATGCCGGAAGATTTTGGGACATTGTAGCGAAGCACAAGGTGAATATTTTCTACACCGCACCTACAGCCATTCGCAGTTTAATGTCGGCCGGAGATGAATTTTTAGAAGGAAAAAATTTGTCTTCGTTGCGCATACTCGGAAGCGTTGGCGAACCTATTAACGAAGAAGCTTGGAATTGGTATCACGATAAAATTGGAAAAGGAAATTGTCCGATTGTCGATACGTTCTGGCAAACAGAAACAGGCGGTGTTATGATCTCGAGCTTAGCTGGAGTAACTCCGTCGAAACCGGTGTTTGCTACGTTGCCTATGCCGGGAGTTCTTCCCGTTTTGTTAGACGATAAAGGCAATGAAATTCTTGAAAACGATTTAACCGGAAACCTGTGTTTCAAGCAGTCGTGGCCATCTATGATTCGCACGACTTATGGCGATCACGAACGTTGTATTTTGAATTACTTCAGCACGTATAAAAATTATTATTTCACCGGTGACGGCGCATACCGCGACGAGAACGGAATGTATCGTTTAGCAGGAAGGGTCGACGATGTGTTGAATGTCAGCGGGCATAGAATAGGAACTGCTGAAGTTGAGAACGCCATTAATCATACGCACGGAGTTATTGAAAGCGCTGTGGTGGGGTATCCGCATGACATCAAAGGTCAAGGGATCTATGCGTTCGTCATTTGTGATGCTCATGCGAAGAATCTAAATGCAACGCAAGATTCTGCGAAAGATGCAAATGCTTTGCAAGATTCTTCGAAAGATGCAAATGCTTTGCAAGATTCTTCGAAAGATGTTGCACAAGACGCTTCGCGAGATTTAACGAAAGGGTTTGAGCAGGAGATGGCTTATTCGATAACGAAGACCGTAAGTGAGCAGATTGGAGCGATAGCGAAACCGGATAAGATTGTTATTGTGAGTGGCTTGCCGAAGACGAGAAGTGGAAAGATTATGCGTCGCATTTTGAGAAAGATTGCGGAAGGAGAATTCGATGCGATTGGGGATACGACTACGTTACTTGACCCGAGTGTGGTACAGGAAATTATAGCGAAAACGAACTAATTGCTCGAACTAAAAAACCAACGAAACAATCGTTGGTTTAATTAGTAGCGGAGAGAGAGGGATTCGAACCCTCGGTACCTTTCAATACACACGCTTTCCAAGCGTGCTCGATCGACCACTCTGACATCTCTCCCGAAAAATTTGAGTTGCAAATATAGGTGAATTGAAATAAATGATTATATTTGCCACCGCTTCGGTGCCATAGCTCAGTTGGTAGAGCAAAGGACTGAAAATCCTTGTGTCCCAGGTTCGAATCCCGGTGGCACCACAGAAGAGAAACCCATTCAAACGAATGGGTTTTTTATTTAATGACAACTTCGTTGAAGGAAGGAGAATTCAATAATAATCGATTGTACAACTCTACCCCTTGCTGATTCAAATGCGAAAGGTCTGCAAACTCGTTTATACCAAAGCCTTCAGTATAGTAAGTGAGATCGATGTAAGGAACGCCGAGGCGTTCGATGAGTGGAGAGAATCTTTGTAAAAATTTATCGTGATAATTGTGAAGTCCAGCTGATGAGGGAAGCGGATGACTGCACAAGACAATGCGCTTACCATCCGCTTGCATTTGCTTAATCATTGTTTCGAATGCCTCGAACATCTCTTCGTTCGCATCGAAGACCGAATCGTTCAAAGGCTCAACCGCATACAAGATTCCTTTCTTCTCGCAGAAGCCGTTTTTAATGTAGTCAGTATTCGGGGCTTCGTCCTTCACATTCATGCTCGCTAATCGCACCGTAAGAGCGTTCAGCGTATACATCTTCACTTCCTGCTTAACCAAAGCAAAGGCGGCAGCATTCGTAGGAACGTTCTGAATCAAACGCATGTTACTCTCGGTTCCTTCCAACTCGAACACCGGATCGTACACATCTAGAATGAAAATATCGGCTCGATCTCTCAGGTATTCGTTGTACAACACCAACGATCCTTTCGCATTCTGCGAACTGGTTCCTGCATTAAATAAATTGATTCCAACCTGCTCGAAGATGCGCGGATCATAGCCCCTGTAAGCATGAGAAGAGCCTAAAACAATGGCGTCGTATTTTATTTGGTTAGAAGTTAAGTCGCGCATCATCTGCATCTCCTGTCCGCCGTTGCGTTGCAAATTCGGGACGAAGAACAACGACATTCTTCGATCGATTAATTGCACATTCGAAAAAATGAAAATCACTGCAACGTAAATCGCAAACGCTGCAAGCAAGACCTTCAAACTATTTCGAATCATTAACTTCATTAAAATTGGAAATATATAAAATCAACTTTTCCCCATTGTCCAAACAACGCCAAACACGCCAACAGCGCAGCAAATAACCACACCTTCCGATTGGAACCGATTGCTCGTGTTCCCAAAACAATTTCCGTCACCTTTCTGTCAATAAGCACAAACACAACCAGCATTAAAATCTTTCCAATGATGACCGCTCCATTTAACGGGACAAACACCGAAGGAAGAAATCCAGGCTGCGACTGAAACGTTACTATCCCCTTGATAACCTGTGTGGCTTGCTCGAAAGATTGTGCTCTGAAAAAGATCCATAAAAAAGAAACTCCCACAAATGTGATCAACGTCCCGAAAAGCATCTTCCATTTTCCTTCCCACCGAACGTTCATTCGGTTTTCTAACACCAACCAAAGTCCATGAGCCATTCCCCAAACCACGAAGGTCCAATTCGCACCGTGCCAGAATCCGCTTATGGCGAAGACAATGAACAAGTTCAACGACGTGCGCGCTGCACCCTTTCTATTTCCACCTAAAGGAATATATACGTAATCTCGGAACCACGTAGAAAGCGAGATGTGCCACTTCGACCAAAACATGCCCACACCAGTAGAACGATAAGGCAGCTTAAAATTTTCCATGAGCCGGAATCCCATCACACGCGCTGCACCAATGGCAATGTCGCTGTACCCACTGAAATCGCAATAGATCTGAAAGCTGAAGAAGACCACTGCAATGCTCAGGTACATCCAAGAAACCGCCCCTGCGTGCTCATAGACCGGAGAAACAAACTGCGCCAAGTTATCTGCAATAACCACCTTCTTAAACAATCCCCAAACAATGCGCTGCATTCCAGCAGAAACATTCGAGTATTTGAGCGAATGCTTCTCACGAAATTGATGCAAGACATTTTGCGGACGCTCAATGGGTCCGGCAACCAACTGCGGATAGAACATCACATACAACGAATAAATTCCGAAATGTCGTTCTGCCTTTTGGTTGCCGCGATACACTTCCACCACATAACTTAAACTCTGAAAGGTGTGGAAGGAAAGCCCAATGGGCAGAAGAATGCTGAGCGTATTCAACGAATAATTCCATCCGATTAAACTGGCTATGCCGTTGAAATTATCGATGAAAAAATTGAAGTACTTGAACACCGCCAAAATCAAGCAGGTGCTAATGATACTTCCAATTAACCACCGTCGCGCATTGGGCTTCGAACTCTTTTCAATTTGAATGGCCGCTACATAATCAACGACAATGGTCGCAAGCAATATGAAAATATAGGCCGGAACGAAAAACATATAGAACACACAGCTCGCTATCAAAAGCATGAGCCAGCGCCACTGATGCGGCAATAAGAAATACAACGCTGTTACAAGAGGAAAAAATAAAAAGAACTCAATGGAATTGAATAGCATTTTACTTCTTGTGTTGAAGGGTTTGTTGAATGCTCTCCCACAACAGCTCTGCTGCTTTGTCCCACGTGTAGGTATGTTCGCGCATGATTGAATTGCGCTGTCCCTGTTCAATCTTTACAATGGCTTCGGCTATGTCAGAGACCTCCGTTGGATTCACGAAGAACGCCGATCCGTTTGAAACCTCTTCCATCACTGTTCCTTGTGAAGCAACCACGGGAACGCCGCACGCTTCCGCTTCAATCAACGGGATTCCAAATCCTTCATAAAGACTTGGAAAGACAAGCCCTTCCGCTGCCGACATGAGCAAAGGAAGATCGGCAGTGTGAACGTGCCCTAAAAACCGAACGTTTGTTCGGTAATTAATTTTCGCTAAGGCAGCATCCAATTCCGGATAATGCCAAAACTTATTTCCTGCAATTACCAATGAAGATTCAACACCTTGCTCTACGGCCGCATTGAATGCCTCAACCACGCGGTGTACGTTCTTCCTTGGATGCAGCGCACCGACGAATAAAAAATATTTTTTTCCTTGTGCGAAACGATCGCGAATGACTTCCTTCTTGTGTTCTTCTACTGGAGCAAACGTGTGATCAATGCCGTTGCAAAGCACGTCGATGGCGGTTTCTGGAACATTGAACGTTTTCGAAATATCTGCTCTACTGAATTCACTCACGGTTGCCAGGCGTGTGCTCAGCTTCACGAAATCTGCTGTTCTACTGTTCCAGTAGTTCGCATACTTCTTCGGCATGAACTCGGGATAGTGAACGAAATTGATGTCGTGAATTACGGTGAGTTGCGGAACGGGACATCTGCGCGATGCGTGTGCATCTGGAGAAACGAAAACATCTGCCTTAATTCTTTTCAATACAAAAGGCACGCTGTAATCGAACCACCAATCGAATAACCACGGTCTGCGTGCAGGAGGGAAAACGCGGTGCTGAAATACATTTTTTCCAAACTGCCAATGATCATCTTTCTTCCGATCGCTTAATAAATGAAATTCATGCTCGGGAAATCGGTGCGCCAATCGCTTAATGGTCTCATACGTGAAGCGTCCAATGCCTTCCAGTTTTCCTGGAATAAGCAAACGGGTATTAATGGCAATACGCACCCCTGAACAATTAGAGGAGTTGTGCAACAATCTTCTCTACTGAATAACCATCGGCTTCAGCTTTGTAATTGCGCACGATACGGTGACGAAGAATTGGCAAAGCAACGGCCTTCACGTCTTCAATATCTGGACTGTATTTTCCGTTCAATGCAGCGTTCACTTTCGCTCCAACAATTAAGAATTGAGAAGCACGCGGACCCGCACCCCAGCTGAGGTATTGATTCGCCAATGGATCTGCATTCTCTCTGTTCGGACGTGTCTTCGCAACCAAACGAACAGCATACTCAATAACATTATCGGGAACCGGCATCTTCCGAATCAACTGCTGATAGAACTGAATTTCTTCAGAAGAAATAACAGGTGAAAGCGTTTGTGACACGCCTGAAGTTGTTTGCTTTACAATAACTAATTCTTCCGCTAAGGTTGGATAGTCGACCCAAATGTTGAACATGAAACGGTCCAATTGCGCTTCAGGCAAAGGATACGTTCCTTCTTGCTCTATCGGGTTTTGTGTTGCTAAAACGAAAAACGGAGAAGGTAATACGTGTGTTACACCGCCTGCTGTTACGCGACGCTCTTGCATGGCTTCCAACAAAGCACTTTGTGTTTTTGGAGGAGTACGGTTAATCTCATCGGCCAAAATGATGTTCGAAAACAAAGGACCTTTGATGAATTTAAACTGACGTGATTCATCTAAAATTTCAGAACCAATGATATCGCTCGGCATTAAGTCGGGCGTGAATTGAATGCGGTTGAAAGACAAACCCAATACTTGCGAAAGTGTATTT